>NZ_CP143662.1:0-95337 GCF_043965265.1 Enterobacter sp. ECC-249 | reverse complement strand
AGAGCGTATATCCACAGGTGCGAGCGGCTACGATCTTGTTTCAGCCACGGATCCGGTTTGTAAACACAGTAAAACCGATTTATAAACACGTTCACCCGCTTTGTAAACACATTAATCCGGTTTACAAACATATTTATCCGCTTTATAAACACGTTTATCCGGATTACAAACACAAAAAATGGCTCTCAGACCAGAGCTGGCGCGGCTCTCAGCGTACCGGGATCTGTTTGGTACTATTAGGATCAATTTAGGATCTTTAAGGGATCTGATTATTGGATCTACATTGTGGATAATGTGAATAACTACAACGTAACCTTAGGAAACATCTAAGAATGTTCTGCATACCTAACCGATCTCCCTCATCACGCCAACTGGCCAACAGTGCTCTCTTCATTAAACGTAACTAAATGAAGGTGGTTTCACTTAGAAAATTACATGCAATATCATCACTATTATCCTCGACATTATCAGCAAAACCCCGTCTCGATTTCAGAGCATTTCACCGAGTTTCCCCCCTACAGATAGGTAGATATGTGTGCTGTGTTCGAGCTTATTACTGCAATCATTAGTTTAGTTGCAGTAGTCATGTTACTTATCAACTGGGTCCTGCAACAGGAAACCTGTTCGGTAGAACGGCAAGGTTTCTCGCAGTTCTTCAGGACCGTTCTTTATTATTCTCTCGAACGAAATCTCCGTATCCTAGCAAGGGTATCTATGGCATCTTTCAACCTTCCGGTGCGAGGTTCGTCGCTGAAGTCACTAATACCCGGTAAGTCTTTATCCCTCTTGTGTTGCTGATATGCATATTTTCGAGCCAAGCGCTCAATTACTTCACGCTGCTGGTTGCGGTACTGGTTGACCAGGTGAGTGCGTTTGTTAGCTGCGGCAGCTTTTGAAGCAGCTATGGCATGCCACAGTTGCTTGCTGGTGACAACCGGCGACAACATTTTCGACTTACCCTGAATATCTCTTTTTGTTGTTCTTGAAGATGTTCTCTTATTCTTAGCTCTGTCATTTTGACAAGGGGAGGGGTGCTCATTTTGACAGGGGGGGCACAAAGCAAAAACCTGATCTACCAGCTGCTTCAGCTTACGCACCGGTGACGAAATTTTTAGCCCTGCGCTTATCAGTTTTTCCTTCACGCGCGACACGAACGCCAGAAAGCCTGGTGTAAACCGATACAGATTAGCCTTCCTCGCGTTTGTACGTTCATCAACAACGACGGTACAACTCAAAAGACCGCGACTAACCGCCTCACGGAAGGCTCGGAGGACCGTTGAAACGCTGTAGCCAGTTTCCTCTGCGATCGAACGGTGCGATTTATGAATGAAATAGTCGCTGGTGCAGGCAGCAAGATTAGCGCATTGTGCCAGAATGTACCCAGTGCTGCGCGACAAGCGAGAATGCCCGACGACAAACGCCAGCTCGTAGCCGTTAAAGGCTGCTGAATTAGTAGCTCTGCTCATGTAAAACCCAATCTTCAAATCAAAAGCACTCAAGCCCCTGCCATAGGACAGGGACATGTCTATTACTGCGCGGAGAAAACGCTACAATCGCTGCTACAGTAGTAGTCCGGATCAGATTTGAAGACGCAGATGACCATTTTGCTGACAAGAAACCGCTCAACATAGCCGTATGCTCCCACTCCAAACCAGACAAAAGGGTTTTCTGGCAGAACAAAGCGGTTATGAACCACGATGAAAAAAGCTCTGAAGAGAGTATGTCCTGAAGAGACAATATGAGTACTATTGAGATCAATCATGCGGTAGCCCCCTGCGTGAACCAGTAGTTCACTGGTGGGCGCTCAGGCGAAAAGCGGGAAGAGAAGATGCACGGCGAGTCAGGAAGCTGTGAACGGGCTTCAGATTCGGTCTGAGCAATGACCAGTTGATAACGACGTTTCTGGCAAGAGTAGAAGCGCCAGATGAATTCTGGGTGAGTTTGGGTAGTGATAGTAGCCATAATGACAGTCCCCCTTAGGCAAATTTAAGGGTCACCGCCTGAGTTTCCACGCTCTGTATGGCGGTGACGCTGATGGGGGTGGAAATACCGGCTGCCCAAGGAGGTTTTGACCGGCCCGACCAAAGTCGGCCCCACCAGCGTCACCATAGATTCAATACAGATATCGATATGGCTGTGCGTAGTGGATGACACAAAAAAAGACGCTATGGCGTCTGTGTCGCCTCAGGCAATTTATCCGGGTTTCCACGCCCGTCCGTAGGATTTACTACGACATAAAAATCATAAACGCTACAATCAGTTGGATTCAAGTAGTTTTTTTCTTCCTTCTCCGAGCTTCATACAGGTTTAATCCATAATTCAGCTCTTCACTTCATCGAGAAAAACCAGACAGCCATGTTTTTTATTATTAATTAATCCCGCCACCACTTATCTCATGACGTTCTCAGAATCCGTCTTTCATTCGCCGCTGCACAGAGAGCCAGGTGAGCTCTTCCAGCCCATCAGGGACGATCCGTTCCGGATTGGTGTATATGGCATTTGCATCCCCGGTCAGCCACCAGGAGTCGGTGGCCCGGATACGTTCGGCCACCGTCAGGCCGTCCCAGGTAACAATTAGCCAGGTGTTCACGCTGCGCTCATCCGGAGGGCGGAGCCAAAGCCGTTGATGGCCCAGTGCGGTCAACGCACGCCAGACAGTTTCAAGTGAAACCGGGACGCGCTCGCTTTCATGGAAAGATGTGTTCATGTGTAACAGTCACTCTTGGTTATTTTTTTGTGACATCCATGATGATGAGCGTCGTTAAATTACCCAGTAGCAATCATTACCTGTGTGATAGCAAGCCAGGATATTGCCACATCATTAAATTACCGGGAGCACGGTTCTTGGTGATCCGACTTTTCTGCTATCTCATAGTTTCCAGAAGTGTAGCACGCTAACGGAATAAGCAAAGCGTCGCTTTGTGGTGTTTAGAGATGGAGAGTGGGGGAACACAACATATAGAATTAATCTCAGCTGACCGAGTGGCACATATTGTGTTTCTGCGCCGCAGCACGACGGAGGTGAGGAAGAAGATCCGGAACTACCTTTTTTCGTATCTGATGTCAGAAAAGGAGATATTATTTACCAGGTTCCAACAGTAATGGATTAGTGTTGTGTTGTATGCAATAAAACAGGCCGAACACTTCCCACCATCCATTATGCTCTCTGTGGTAAAACATACCGGTCTTTTAAAACAGCATCTTTTCCGGACGCGGATGAGTATCTGCCATAGATCCGGTCCGGGTCGAATGAAGCGTTCAACTGAGAGGCTGGTTCACCAGACAGATACTGGGATGAAATGCTGCGGGGACATGTTTCTGAAAGTGGTGATGAAGCGCATCGATGAGTCGACCGTACGGTGTCGGCTCCGGGCGGGCAAAATAGTAGCTGTCACCTGTGGCCACTGCCTCACCAAAAGGCAGCGCCAGAAGCCCATCGGCAATAGCCTGACGGTTCAGCAGGAGATCAGCGATCGCAAAACCATACCCGCTGACGGCCGCCATGCTGGCCTGTTCAAGGGTGTCGAAGATTTTCCCGCCATTTAGGGCGGCCTCTGCGGCTCTGACCACACCTTCAAGCCACCGCCGCCAGTCCAGGCTGTCATGAGAAGGGTGGATGAGCTCACAGCCGGAAAGGGAATGGCGCACTCGGTCAAGCAGGGCGGGTGCGCATACAGGCACAAGCCATTCCCCGAAAAGTATCCGGCTTATTGTCTCCGGTCCGAACTCACCTCTCAGGTGATATAGAAAATAGACATTACTCATACGTTAATATAATTCACTAATAGTAAACTATGTCTTAATTTTAACAGTATTTCAGTAAATATGTCAGGTCTCTAAAATGGACAGAACACCAAGACGAGGAATAAAGAATGAAACTGACTAAAGTTGCTTTATCGATTGCCCCCCTTGCACTTATCGCTTCTGTTAATACATTTGCGAATGACGTGGTTTCCCTGAAATTCAGTGATGGTCGCCCAGATGTGAAAGGCGTTGAAGCGGTAAATGCCGTCCTGAATCCTGTCGGCATCAATGTGACCACACTAGATATACCTGAAACTGCAAAACCTGTGCTGAAGGTATCTGACAAACGTGCGCTGACCAAACCCGAACAGGACCTCCTTATTAAGGAATTTTATCTGAACCAGGAGCAACTCCTTGAACAGGTCAGCATGGCAGGCCGAACGCCGGCAGTTAAAGGCGGTGGAGTGTTAACGGAAGAAACCGGCTTTGGTCCATACCCGAAAGTGTATGACATGAAAGCGATGGATCAAAAAACGCATAAAGCGGTACTGGAAAAATATGGGCGCATGCACGTGAACTCCGCCGATGACGGAACCGATGTTGATGAAGTGATGACTGTGGTCAACGGCGGTCCTTTCCGCTGGAGTTTCCCGCTTAAAGATGGATCCACCGTACGCTTTCAAGTTGAGAAAGTTGGGTTAAATGATAAGGCTGTCCGTGTGAGTTACCACGGTCTCGGCATGCATGCTGGTATGATGGATCCGAAACAGGGTCTGATTGTTGCCTTTATTCATGGCCCGAAAGAGTTCACCATGCGTTACAAGGCTGACGTGCCACATCAGGAACTACTGGGCACTAACCCATGGGTCGACTTTAGCGGCAATTATCCGGTTGTTCTGGAAAAAGTGAAATAAATGCCAGTTGCTGGTTAGGCTTAGGACCACTCTACCAGGTCGTTACGTCTGGCCTTTCATCTGAAGAAGACAGTTTATAACCTTTGCCTTTATTACATACGCAATTTTGAGGTCCGGAAAACAGAGAACATCGCGCTCTGTTTCCCGGGCCTTTTGCTACGTATGTTTCCAGTTAATGTCTTCCACTACACCTCGTACGATGTTTGCGAGCCGATTTCCTAATGTTGGTAGGCCGTTACAGCTACCATTGCGGCCAATAGTAGGTCCTTTCGCGCCAGCCTTTGGCATACATGCAGGCATCAATGGCTGCGTTTCGAGCGGATTCATTACGATCTGTCTGCACCGTTTTTATTGATGGTTTCTTGTCATAACGGTAGCCCGATGTGCAATCCTTTTTATTCTTCTCACAAGGGATGTATTTATTCTCATAGCTAAATTCCACATCTCTCACCACATCGGGCGGGAAACGATCAAAGCCATGGCTGCGGCATTCGGCATATTCTGCTTTCCTGGTACTATCAGCAACTCCTGGTTTTTCCCACTGTGTGCAGGCTGTTATAAGCAATAACGGTAATATAATCAGACTACGGCAAATTTTCATAGTTATCCCAAACTCTTGCACTATTCCTGGTAGAATTGATTGAAAATTATTCCTTGCCAATGAGGCCCAATCCGAGTGGATACGAAATTAGGCCTTTATGATTTAGGTTATCAGGCCCAAATTCTTCATCCATACTGGACGCGGCCCCGCTGGTATAATACCAGCAGGATTGATATTACGATGCGACAGATAGTAATGCTGATGGATGTGGTGCATGTCCAAAGTCTGTCGGAAGTTTTGCCGGGTCAGCAGATTCAGCATGTACCTGTACAATGCCTCAAACGACTGCAATGGCCTGATATTTGCCCGAAAATGTACTGCATACACGGTTTCGAATCTAACCAGTGACGGGAACAGGAACAGGTCGGATAAACTCAGTTCATCACCGAAAAGATACAATGTCGTTGTCAGCCTTTTGTCTAACGTTTCAAGCGCATCAAACAGAGCGGCAATCTCTCTGTCGTAATCTTCCTGACTGGCCGCAAAACCTACCTGATAAACACGACGGTTAATGTTAGTGTGAAGCCAGATGTTCATTTCCCCAATCTCGCTAGCAAACGATGCCGGTAACAGCTCTGTTGCATTGCGTGCCAGGCTTTTCCAGTCGGTGGCAAGCGCCGCTGCAAGTTTAGCCGAATCGTTACAGACGATTTTTTCCTCCTGCCGGTCCCACAGTACTGGCACCGATACCCGGCCGGTAAAGTCCGATGCAGTCCGTACGTACAGCGAACGCAGCCAGGCTTCGTGATTCACCGGGTCGGGGCTTTCGCTACTGAAGGCCCAGCCATTGTCATCCCTGACAGCGGCCACGGATGAAACTGAAATAGCGTCATCAAGTCCGAGGGACTTAATAACCAGCCACGGACGGTGAGCAAAGGGGCAGGCACCGGAGACATACAGATGATAACGTCCAGCCTGCGGCAAAATCTCATTTGTAAAGGTATCTTCATGAGTCAGGGCATCTAGTGACTTATTCGCGTACCAGATGCCGTTTTCAAGCACAGCCATTTTGTACCTCCATGAGGTTACGGTTAGGATCATCAGGATAGTTTGGTCTGGCATATACAATCATGACAGATATTCGTACCGGACATGCTCGCAGAGAGCAAAAAAGGCTGCATATGCAGCCAATTAAATCCTAGTAAAATCAGAGCGTAAAGTGATAACAATGATGAAGAAAGTGCATCAGAGCTGAGACTCGAACGAGCTAACTATTTCTTCCAACGCTGCTTCGGTTTCTGTATCAAAGCAGCCATTATTGAATTTCTGATAAAACTCACCCACGCTGTAAGTTCCTGCCAGCACGCATCCCCACCACGGCAAGAGTTCCCCTATATACTTCAGGTTGGTTGCACCACCATTTTTTCCTGGAGAGGTACTCAGTAACAGTACTTTTTTACCCTGTTCGCCAAAGAAGGACTCGCCCTGCTCACGTATACGAGACAACCAGTCGATCGCATTCTTGAGGCAGGCCGGCATCAGCCCGTTGTGCTCAGGTGATACAATAACCAGAGCTGAGCAGTCTCTTACAAGGTCTTTGAGCCTGATAACTGACTCAGGTAATTCGTTATTTTCTAGCCCCAACTGATACATTGGTAGCGAATGCTCATAAAGGCTGGTCAGGACTACCTCATGACGTGAGAACTTGGTAGTAATCCTGGAAGCCAGTTGCCAGTTAATGGACTCTTCCGGCGTGCTGTTACTGCCATTCAGGATGAGAATTTTTTTCATTATGTTCACCTTCATACATTACATGCCGATAATGTAATGATTTACCGAAAGTGTATAAAGATAAGCTGGGTGATAAGATAATTTACCTTCGGTGAATTAAAGTGGTATTTTATGAACAGAATTATGGCACTTAACGTTTTTCGCAGGGTGGTGGAACTGGGCACCTTTAAGGCCGCGGCTAACGATCTGCATCTCTCGCAGGCCGCTGTCAGTAAAAACATTAATGAGCTAGAGAATCATCTCGGCACTGCGCTGATTAACCGTACCACACGGCGGATGAGCTTAACGGGATCAGGGCAGGCCTATTACCGTCAGATTTGCAGTATACTTGATGCGCTTGAGTCAGCCGATCAGTCCGTCATGGCATCCTCGTTTTCCCCGAAAGGTAAGCTTAGGATCTGCGCCCCTATGTCGTATGGCCTTATTAAAATCAACCCGATTATTTGCGAGTTCAGGCACCGCTATCCTGATATTAGTACTGAAGTCTTCCTGAGTGATACTTATGACGATCTCATAGAAAAAGGCATAGATGTCGCCATAAGGGGAGGCGGTGTGCTGAACGATTCCTCTATGCGTTCTCGGCTAATCTGTACGGTCCCCCGGATCCTATGTGCTTCACCAGCTTACCTTAGTCAGGTAGCACCTGTTGTACACCCAGAACAACTCAAAGAACACGACTGCCTGCTCTACAGCCTTTCCTCTTCACCAAGAAAATGGTTTTTTACTCGGGATAACGAAAACATTTCCGTTGAACTCAGGCCGGCAGATTATTCGGTAAATAACGGGATTGCATTAAAGCAGGCTGCTGTTCATGCTCTGGGCATTATCCTTATCCCGGAGGCGTTTGTCCGTCAGGAGATAGCCTCGGGTGAACTGGTAGAGGTCATGCCGGAATGGCTGCCGGACGCCCATGCACTCTATGCGGTATATCCGTACCATAAGGAGCAGTCGCAAAACGTCCGACTGTTTATCGATTTTGTTGCTTCATCATTCCGGGAGCAGGAATCTCACATTTGAATGAAAAATTATATCATTTTTCGAAAACGCCGTCCCTTACGGTTAATTTGACGTCATCAGTTTTGGGACCGGACGGTATCCGTACACTCTCAGGTCACGGCAACATTTTAAGGATCTACAAAAAACAGACATTAGTATTTGCCCTCTATAGACTTTGTTATTGCATGCTTCAAATATCACCTGTTTTTAACAGTTTCAAATGTCACATCAAGTGGCATACAGAACAAAAGTGAAGGTGGTTTTTGGCGGGAAAAAGCATGCATGAATGAGTCCATACCCGTGATTGGCAGGCTGTATAAGTGAGCGCTTATTCACATTTTTTATGGTCGTATTCCTTTATCCCAAGATTCCTGGGCTTATTCTCCGGTGTTAAATGCTGACGCTTTTCTTCTTTAGCCGCGATTTAGCAATTGATTTTGAACAGTTTTACTGCCTAAATCCTTACGGATTTAACATACATCTTGTGTGGGCAGTCAAACTGTAGGGCAGGAGCGTCTACCGGGGCGGGGTCAGTCCAGTTAGCCAACTTACTGGCGTGAATACCGATAATTATTGGGTTATTTGTCATATTGGTCTGCAGAATATTAACTGCAGACCTTTCTCGACTATACGGGCGAGTGACAGCTCCTCTGGAGCGTAGCACTGCCAACCGAATAACACGTAACAGCCGATAGGGTTCAAGCGGTACGCTTAGATTTAATCAGCCCCTGAGAGTTCTTTTTTGGCGACACGTGCCAGCTGTTTTTCTATCAGGGCTTCCAGCTCGCGTTTGTCATCTTCTGTTCTTAGCGCAACACGATTTCCGTCATACCTGCCTTGGTCGTCCAGTGCTTACTATAAAGCATCTAGTCAAATTCCAATTAACTTGGGAGGATGGGGTGGCTCCCAAACTGACGCAGTCTCGTGTAACTGAAGCTTTTACTCTCGGTGAAGCTTTTACTCTCGGCTGGAGGAGTAGGAAAATTTTCTGATTTGTAAACGGAGGGGCATTGTAAAGGGAAAAAAGACGAGGGACTCTACAGGCGACATCACATCCCTCGACGAACAATTCTCAACTGATTATAGTTAGTAGAGAACGGGAAGGAGAATTTAGGATTTTGCTGTATAAAACGCAACGGTAAAATGTAAAATTTTAGTTAACTGGCTATAATTCAATCTACACCAGTTGCCTTCGTCCGGCTTGACCCACCTTTTGATTACCTGGTAAATTATGGCAATAGTGAATCCCCCTAAGCGGTGGGGCGTTCCAGTCAACTGCTGTCTGCAGGTATGCGCGCGGCTTTACTGACCAGGGGTAAAGCCACCGGGAGGCACCCGGCACCATGACAATAACTACAACCAGTTTGAAAGTCCTTGAGAGCCTGTCGTAAAACGCAGGCCTTTTTTTATGATTTTGCAAACTGCTGCTAAGCTTTAAGTTGTGGGAAGTAACTGAATGCCTGACGGTTATCCATAACCGATAGTGAATCAGCCGATACAGCTTAATTCCTTAGCATAGGTCTTACTCACACCTACCTTACAAATAGTCAACTCATTAGCCTGCCGTCAAAAGCGGGCTTTTTTTTCTTGAGACAGCACCCGCATAGAGTGAAGTTAGAGCATGTATCGAACATACAAAATAACTCCTGGCATTTCTTATGGCGCTTCGGGATGAAGTGTCATTTATTAGTCCAGAAGGCTTCTTGACGATTACTAACACGAACAATGGGCCGCTATGGTGTGATCGGTAGATTATTTTTCAGTCTAGTCTCACCTTTCTTATCAATCTCTATTTCTAAATCAAATCAGACCGTCGAAGAGCTGCGCAAGGTGAATAATGTCCAAAAGGTAAAACTCAGCGCAGCTGTGCTGGCGCTAAGAGCGATAACGACGATCTGCTAATAGATAACTTTTGCAGGTGCTGGTGATCGCCGTCAGGCATTCAACTCCAATCGATTCAGTCAGATTGCAGAGCATGCCAACAGGCTTAACTTCCTGAACGACACCAGCACCAAAGATGCCGTAATCGAATACCGGGAGATTCGCCACCGTGAAAAAACTGTTATTTTCCTGTCCACGTTGACATTGCTGGTGTGCTGCTTGAATACGCTGACCGTTTATGTTCCAGCACAATGCACACCTATGCTGATTGACGTGACGCAGCGGATGATAGTTCCTTCGCCTCCTTAGCAACTAGTCTTCTCTGGATTAAGCCGCTGCTAGCTGTGATTGAGAAGTGCAACAACAACCTGGCTGGCATACGCCAGAAATAGTTGGATAGAAAGTACGAAGGATGGCTCGTCCTTGAGCACACGGGTATTTCTGAACGACGGCTTTAACTGACATAGCAAAGCACCATCAAATTATAGAAAAGACGTATCGTTTAACAAGCGAAGCGCGGCTTTTTAACCAATTCCCGCAGCGTGGTATGCATAATCTCATTTTCAATAGTTCTTAAAATTCACATTCCCGAGTTAACCCTATCCGTTTTTTAGTCCTTAATGATTTAGCTCCTGGCTGGGAATGAAAAGGTATGAGCGGATGTAGAATATGATTTTAAATCTCTTTGAGCACTTTAATACACAGTTACGGGGTTAGTTGAGTGATAGAGGCCACAAAGTGCAAGTGTAGATGATGTAAAGGATTGTTACGTTGCTAACATACGCTGAGGAGGAAAAATCTATGGGCAAGGAATCAGTAACAGCATTAGACCTTCACAGAATTGGAAGTCAGTATTTTGGGGAGAAATTACTCGTAGTCGCAGTCTGGGCTGAAGGAGTGCGGTTTGTATGGATAGATAAAGGCCAGCCTGATGACGAATCCGCAGCTTTCTTGCACATCAATCTTGATGTGCTTTCTATTGAAAAAATAGAAGGTTTTTTTGACACATTGACCGGAACTCCTTCTACTTACATTCCTTAAAAAAAGCCCTTCCGGATTGAAATCCAGCATTACGGAAGGGAGACCAAGGAGGTCTTCATTACAAGGAGATTGGACTTTAAATCAAAGTCTGACATAAATCTCTCTCATAAGAATAAATATTTTAGGGTGCGATTTCTAACGAGGTGCTAATTACACAAGAACGAGGGGTGTCAATTAGTGGATAATCAGTAAGGGAAATTATTATGCAGAAAAAAAGAATAAGGTGAGAGAATATAAAGATATCTCTTTTTTTTAGTCTATTAAATGCTGTATATAATGAATGTATTCCTAGTATGACAACAGATGCACATATTGCGGCAAGGTACGGTTTATCACTATAAATATAAGCGCCAGACCAGCCAGTTCCACCAATGCAACAAATTATACCGGTGAGAAAAAGCAGGAAGTATTGACGTATTTTATGATTCTCGCGTGGAAGTTGATGAATATATGATTCCACAGAAGATATAGCACTTTGAATTTTTTCCAGCATTCTAAGTTCCTTAACCAGATACCTATTTGCTCTACTTTACGACTATACCTGATTTTTTTATCAATTAAATTGATCAGCTTCCCGTTGATTAACAGACTGCTATATCTGTAATGATAACACTTGTTTTGAGTGAAACACCTAACTTGGGCTTTTCGCTCACAGCGGACATCGATCTTCGGGCCAGTCCGCTCAGTTCCAGAGCGGAAAGTTACAAAATCTCTGTAAGTTCAAATTCCTCAAAGATAAGTTCCATTTCTTCAGAATAAGTGCCTTCACGTTCAAAATAACGTTTATGACCTTCATTCCAATACTCCAGACTTAAATCACCTTCACCCTCCTTACTGGCGAGTTCACTCGTCATTTCACTGAAGCGAATGACTTGCATTCTGAGAGTTCTGATCACGCACATTGGCTGTCCGGCTCCGTTAAGAATGATATTATAACTTCCAACACAGGGAGCTTCGCCTCGTTCATACTCTTGCTGAAAAGACTCTATCGAAGAGCATGTCGCTGTTTTACTCCCACTCAAAACCAGTTGTACGAGTTCGTCAGCAAGTTCAGGGCTGTCGCCAAATTGCCATACCAGTGCACCGGGATAAATGCTTTTTAATTCTTCGAGCTTTGCCATTTTCAGCCTTTGTTGATTTAATTATTTAAAGGAAGTGACCTATTTCCGATCTATAGGTGGACTGACCCAGCTCCGGTAGACGATCCTGCCCTATAGTTTGAGCATAGCAACTGTCTTTCGAGCGCGACTACGAAGCATGCTGGTGATACATCGGATCCCATGCAACATTCTTGCGAAGTTATGGTAAATCACCTGAGTTAATGTCCGCTACGAGCGAGGAGCGGACCTTGATAGATCACCATAACTGTTGTCGGTTCACGAGATAATTTATCGTTATTCAAATTCAATTCTCGCTGACGACTGAGGCTAAATGGTCCATTTAGCATAATTGTTGTGGCAGAAAGAGATGCCTTTCTGCCACATGTGGGGTTAGTTTACTTTTGGAAAGTCCACAAGGGTGTCATTCACACGGTTGATCATATTCGTAAACAGAATCGCACTGACTGCACTGATGACTTCCACCACCTGCCGATCGCTAAAGCCTGCTGCCAGAAAACGACTGACGGATTCTTCTGGTAAGGTGTTGCGGGTCGTCACCAGCGTTTTTACAAATTTGACCAGTGCATCAATGTGCGGATCTTCCGGGAACTCTCCCCGGCGTAATGCCTGAATTTGCTCAAAGCTGTAACCTGCCATTTTTCCGGTCAACGTATGCGCCGCCAGACAGTAATCACACCCTGAGACTTCACTGACCACAAGGTTAACGGCTTCAATTTCCTGTTTGCTCAGCTGACTTTTAGCCAGCGTGGCGTTGTGTTGCAATGCATGACCCAGAATGTCGGGGGCGATGCCAATGGTCTGGTAGGCATTCGGGACTTTACCCATCGCCCGTTTAATGGCGCTGAAGAGTTCTGCTGTCGTGCCAGTGGCATTTTCAGGTTGTACGGAAGTTAAACGGCTCATCATTTTTTCCTTTCAGTTTAAGGGTTTCGCCGTATCGGCGATGAGCACATAATAGAGCGCAGCCGGCGGGCATGTAGGCCGTATCGTCTCGATTATTTGTCTTATCGTCTCAGGAGTCAGAGTGGACAATCTCAGCCGCTTGCTTTCCTTACTGGCACCAACATGTAGCGTCAATCTTCACTGTCGTTTTACCGGGCGCTGGGATGCCGACCATCCGCAACAAGCCGCCGGTATTGTGCCTTGGCACGTCATTCTTCGTGGCGAAACCCGGCTGATTGTTGGGGGGAAGACGTTCGACGTGCGTGCGGGTGATATCATTCTTTTCCCGCACGGATCGCCACATTTACTGCAAAGTCTGGTGGACTGGGGGCAGGTCGTACCTGCTCAGGTCAACAATAATGGCATCGTCACTGAAGTGTGGACGGAAGGACTGGGGCCTGCGGTCGAGGTATTGTGTGGCGAGTTTCATTTCGGGCCGGGTTATCGCTGGATGTTCGCCGATGAAACAACGCTGATCCATCTCCATGCCGATGAGCAACACGATGTCCCTGAACTGGAAACACTGCTGGGTATGCTGGTACGCGAAAGTCTTGGCGGTTTGCCGGGCAGTACGAGTATCGTGAAGGGGCTGGCAGATACGTTGCTCGCGCTAATCCTACGTATTTTGCTGTCGTTGCACGAGCCTCCCGCGGGTATGTTACGGCTGCTGAGCGACACACGTCTTGCTCCCGCCATACTGGCCGTCATCGCCGATCCTGCGTCGCCATGGACGATGGAATCGATGGCGAAACGCTGTTTTCTGTCCCGTGCCACTTTCGCCCGCCACTTTTCATACAGCTATCATCAGACGCCCCAGGTCTGGCTCAACCAGTTACGTATGGTGCTGGCAGCAAGACTGCTTTCAGAAGAGAAAAACCTGACAACGGAGAGAGTAGCCGAACAGTGTGGTTTTTTGTCGCTGTCGTCTTTTTCTAAAGCGTTCAAAAAAACCTGGGGCATAACGCCTGCTCTGCACCGTAAACGTGGGTACAGCACAACGATCACTGGCAAAGAGCCCACCGAGGTGGATAAGATTAACGGTCAACAGGCTGAGAATTAGACTGCAGAGATTAGCGAAGTAACCTGCAGCTCGGCCATACCGTCAATTGCGTGGACCAGTGTGTTGAACGGTGCTGCCTGGGTATGCTTTTCCAGCATCAGGGCTGACTGTCAGCGTTCAATCATCATAAACTGGTGATCATTTTCACGGTTCATGTACAACTGATACTGTAAACACCCGGGTTCCCCCTGCACATCGTGTTCGACAGTTTTAAGTGCCAGAAGTACCTTTTCGCGTGCGCCCTGCCGGGCGGTAATAGTGGCAACAAGTGTAATATTATTGTGCATATTCGAACGTCCTTTCAGTGATAAACCAGGCGGCCAGCCTACGCTCATGGGAAAGAAAAATAACCCCATGAACCTGGTTAACACCTTTACTGGATGAGTGAAAACAGCCGTACGGCTTAACGCCCTGCGCGAAGCGACTGAGGTGGAATGCCATACCCGCGAATAAACACCTCCCGCATATGCCGTCTGTCGCGAAAACCGGACTCGCGGGCAATGGCATCCAGTGACAGGCGGCTTTGCTCAATCATCAAGCGCGCGGCCTCAAGCCGCAGCCCTTCAATTGCTTTCGCCGGAGATTTGCCTGTCTCCTGACGAAACAGGCGGCTGAGCTGGCGAGCACTGACATGCACCGCATCGGCAAGCATTTCCACCGTCAGCGTTTTGCGCAGATTGTGGCGGGCATATTCCAGTGCCGTTTGCAGGCGATCTGAGCGCGGTGCCAGAGCAAGCATTTCCGAATGCTGTTTCTGACCGCCGGAGCGACGCTGATTCATCACCAGGCGATGCGCGACCGTACGGGCAATATCTGCACCGAGATCTTTCTCCACCATACCGAGCGCCATATCCAGCCCCGCGGTCATACCTGCAGACGTCCAGATAGTGTCATCAATAATAAAAATACGATCATCTTCAAGCTGAATCGTGGGATGCCGCGATGCCAGGCTCTGTGAGTGTGCCCAATGCGTGGTGGCACGTTTTTGCTCCAGCAGGCCAGCCTGTGCCAGCACAAATGCACCGGTACAGACTCCGGCAATCCTGCGTGCCTGACGGGCGGTGGTTTGCAGAAAATGAATCACGCCGGGGCTGGCGGGATCCTCAACAGGTGAAAGCACGCCTGCTACCAGCCAGGTATCTACCAGAGTTTCCTCAGTCAACTTCGTCGAATCCACGCCGATACCCGAAGAAGAACGTACGGTTCCTCCGTGTTCGGAGTAGACCACCGGCTGGTAAAACGGATGTTCAGCCACCAGATTGGCAAACTCAAATACCGTCAGCGTAGACAGCGCCAGCATCTGAAAATGATTGGCAATGATTAATCCTATACGGTGCATCGGAACTCCTTTATGACAGGCGGACTGATTGATATTCCTCGGAGCGGGCCCGTAACCGCTCAGAGGTCCACAGGCTGGCCAGTGCCAGCAGCAGGAAAATTACTGAGCTTATCATTACACCGTAAAAACCCGACAGGGGATAAAGCCATGATGCTACCGCCGATCCAAACCCAATGCCGCAGAACATAAAGGCGCTGGTTAATGCCAGCGAAATTCCACGCGTTTCTGCGGTCGAGATCTCCACAATACGCCGCTGTTGAGTGGGCCATAACAGGTCAGTGGAAAAGGCCCAGACGACCAGCAGGATATACAGCAATGACAGCTGAGCTGGCAGTAGCATGACGAGCAGCATATCCGTCACCAGTAACATCAGACCGGTAACCAGTAAGTGTTCCGCGCTGAAGTGGCGTGCTGCACGGGCAACAAAAAGATTCCCCACAATACCCGCCGCACCGATAACAGCCAGAGCGATAGAGATAGCTGATGCATCACCTTGCCAGCGATCGCGGATCATCGGTGAGATAAAGGCGTACATATCGTACACACCGGAGGTGATAAAAAAGACGACCAGAAAAGCGGCCAGTGATTTGCCCTCTTTTAGCACCACACCGACCTGGCGTAAGCGGATATCAACACCTTTGACGACGTCCGGTACCAGCAAAAAAACGGCACCTGCAGTGAGAACGCTCACCAGCGCGATAAGCGTGAATAGCATACGCGCACCCCAGACAGTGGCCAGCCATGCCGCCAGCGGAATACCGACCATACTGGCCATAGATACACCCAGCAGGATCATGGCAATAGCACTGCCACGCTCCTCAGGGGCGACTAACTCTGCACCGAGCGCAATCAGTACCGGCCCGATCAGGGAGGCACCCAGACCCATTACAATCCGCGAAGCCACCAGTACTTTGTAGTCCGGCGCGATGGCAAAAATCAGGGCTCCCAGCCCAAATACCAGCATGCCTGCCAGCACCTGTGCTCTGCGCATGAACTTGCCGAACATAACCTGCGCCATCGGTGCGCCCAGTGCAAACGTCAGACCGAAAATGGAGAGCAGGCGGGCACTTTGAGCGTCGCTGATGCCCCATTCCTGGGAAATGGGGACCAGACTACCCGCCACGGAAAGCGAACCGGTCGCCTGAATAAAATAGGCCAGGCTAAGCGCCCATAATGCACGCTTTTGAAATGCTGACAGGTGATTTTGCATCATAAACTCCAGAGAAGGGGCAGTTGCCTGCCCCAGAGCAGGTCAGGCAACCGGTATTGGGTTATCTACCATTGACTGATTAAACGCGTTCACCATCTCGTGTTCATTAGCACCCTGATTCGCACGGGCTGGCAGCACACTGTCGACAATCGCTTCAATGGAATCTGTCGCCAGTTTTTCAAAGGTCTGCTGGATAAAATCGGCTAATGGCATCGCACGTGAATCACCGCTTTTGTAGATCAAATCGGTATCGACCCAGGGGGGTGAAATTTCAATGACCTTCACGCCGGCATCGCGCAGTAGAAAACGCTGCGACAGGGTGTAAGAATGAATCGCGGCTTTAGTGGCTGAGTAGAGTGCATTCGTCACCAGGGGTAAAAAAGCCAGAATCGAACTGTTGTTGATCAATACCGCATCCGGTTGTTGTTTCAATTGCTCAACAAAAGCTGAACTGACCCGAACAGTGCCCAACAGGTTGGTATTCAGTAAGGTGGTGGCCATATCGTCATCCAGTTCGGCAGCGGCGTTATCGAAGGGCATAATGCCAGCGTTATTGATTACCACATTCAGTGCCGGATAGCGGGAGAGCACCTCTTTCGCCGCCGATTTAATGCTGGACGCATCGGTGACATCCAGTACCACGGAATCCATCCCCGGGTTGGCCGCCGTGACCGTGTCCAGAAGAGCCTTACGACGGCCTGAAATGATCACCTGATTACCCAGTTGATGAAATTTTTCTGCCATTGCGCGGCCAATACCTGACGTGCCGCCAGTGATAAAAATCGTGTTTCCTGTCAGTTTCATAGGGTTATTCCTGTTGGCAAATACAATGTTAGTGAGTCAGTCCGGTGCGATAACGGCTGGCGGGTACATTACTTGAGAGGTGCGGGATCATGGCCTGCCGATTCCGCTCCATGGCTTGCCAGTAAGCGTCGTTATGCAGTGAGGGGATGGTGACAAGTTCCCCGCTAAGAAAACCCGACAGCGCCGCATCCACCAGGTCGTAAGCACTCATGACTATTGACTTATCGAGTTGTTCAAGGGGTAAACCGCCGTTGTCCCAGAACGGTGTTGCTGTCGCTCCCGGCAGCACGGCCTGAATGTGAATGCCCTTTTCAGAGAGTTCATGATGGAGTGACTGACTGAAGGCCAGAACAAAGGCCTTTGTGCCGCCGTAAACGCCGTTAAGCAGTTCCGGCGCAAGGCTGACAATCGATGAAATATTGGTGATGGCACCCACACCTCGCGCGACAAAACCAGGAACCACGCTGTAAGTCAGACGGGTCAGGGCGACGACATTAAGATTAATCATCGCCTGCATTTGATCGACGTCGCTAGACAACAAAGGCGTATGTGTACCGACTCCGGCATTGTTCACCAACAGGGTAATGCTGGCATCGGAGCGCAGTTTCTTCTCCACTGCTGCCAGCTGTTGGGCATCACCCAGATCGGCTGCCAGCACTTCCACACTGCGGGCGGTGTCCGCAGTAATGTGGCTGGCCATCTGATTCAGGCGGTTATGATTACGGGCGATAATGATCAGGTCGTATCCCATGCGCGCCAGTCGACTGGCGTAAACAGCACCGATGCCGGTGGATGCACCAGTGATGACGGCAGTGCCTTTACCTGTTTGTGTTGCGAGACTCATTGCAGACTCCTTTCGATCACCATTGATTCGATGAGAGAATCATAAGTGAGAAAGGGATGTCGTAAATGACGAATATGGTAGTTATTTAGGTCATTTCGTGTTTCAGTTCGGGTAGTGGGAAGGAGAGAAAATGACTATCGGACTGCGGGTTCATTTCAGACACATAAGCCTGCTTACGGTGTACAGTAATGTCCGCACCTGGCACTCAGGTGACCTAGATAATGGCGATCACCGAGGCCCAACTGGACAGTAAGATGTTTTTGTCCAGTTGTACCTGCCTGTGCATTTATCTCAGTAATACCTGAATCAGCTGAACGAAGATATACACTGTTGCGGCCACTTGTATAGTCCGGAACCCCCATCTGAGATGGCGCCATTCATGGCGCTCTCTGGCATCAGCTGTTTCAATAGCGGGGTCAGAACATTTTCTTTTCCTGGCCCTGAATTCAGCAATTATCCACAAGATGAGAATAAAGATAATGATGGTTTTCTGAAGGATGGGATTATCCACTAAGAGTGACTCCGGCCTGCCCGCTGATACAAGCAGAATAGATGAACCACCTTCACGTAGCCACCACTAAATGTAGGGGTGATAAACGTTTTCGTTCTGGTGGATTTTGCGGTGATTCTGTCCATGTCAGTTTGCTCCCCTGCTATCTGACAGGCAGCGATGAGCAAAGAAAGGACATCGCAACTTATCTTGTTCCCTATAAAGCATAACTTGTGCGAAACTGTGGCAGTTCTAGAGGAAATATGGATCAAGACATGTATAACTGGAATTTAGTTGTGATAGTGTTGTTTGGACTAACTTACTTTCCATTTTTATGGCTTATAGGTATGAGAACCAGTGCTAAAGAAATACTCTATAAAAATAAATTTTATGAGATAGATCCCAGGGCGTTGATACCTAAATGGGCTCAAATCAGCACACAGTTATTTTTTTATGCGCACTACTGCTTTTTTTTAATTCCGCTGTCAATGATCAGCTGGTTACATGGTTTAGCAGCGTTTGGAGCGGGTGTTTTAATGTTTGTTTTAACCCCATTGCTATCCTGTAGTTATCCAAAAATATTCAAACAAAATGCTATGCGAGTATATGAGAATGACCCTAATGCGGGACGTCAATTAATAAAGATTTTAAGGGCAGCCAACTGGCGATAACTCTTCCTGTAAATTCGGGAGTTGAGACGAGTATTACTTCGCGATTATTACGTTTTCTCAGCTGAATGATACTGTTAGGGACATCATCTACAGTTTGGATCACGAAGACACTCCGAAAAAATGGCCGCCATCATTAAACTTATGACAATTTTCAGGACTTAACGTCCGCTTCTGGAACGGACTGGCTAACTGGTAGGGGTCGACTGTGAGAGAGGAGATGACACTCTATTTCACAAAAAGTAGTATTGTTCTACAAGCAGCTTTCATAATGAGGTTTTATGAAAATAAGAAGGTTCCGTAATGGGGATGAAATCTCATTATTTAACGTGTTTTATTCTTCTGTACATACCATCGCATCCCACTACTACACACATGAACAAATTGATGCCTGGGCCCCGGCAGAAATCGACCAGGAACAATGGGCCAATCACATTAGGGAACTATGCCCTTTTGTTGCAGAGATTGATGGCGAAATAGCTGGATATGCAGATCTCCAACCAAATGGGTATATTGACCATTTTTATGTCTCAGGAACCTATTCAGGACAGGGGGTAGGGACATTACTAATGAATTGCATTCATGAGGAAGCGAGGCAACATGGAACTAGTGAGCTTACTTCAAATGTAAGTAAGGCTGCGGAAGCGTTCTTTCTACGACACGGCTTTCATGTAGTGGAGAGAGGTTTTCCTATTTGCCGTGGAATTACAGTAGAAAATGCACTGATGCGAAAACATTTGGCGAAATAATAAATAACCTGCAGCAGGCAGCATTGTTTGCCTGGTTGAGCTCAACAAACCAGAACAATGAATGTCCGCTCCTTGCACAAAGCTTCCCGTTGGCCAAATGGAAGTTGGCACATTTGAACCGGTCCTGGACTGACCCCGCCCCGGTAGGCGATCCTGCCCTATATCTGTCGCCGGGTATCCATCATCGAGGAAGCGTTAGGCCGGAGCGTTGATCGAAGTATTTTCACGCCGGTGCGTACTTTCAGTGCGTCAATCAACTATTGAATTAGTTTTCTTTGCAGAACAAATAATATTATTAAATAACAATTAGTTACTTTCTTAGCGTCTGTTTTCGCTCCACTGGCCATTAGCCCACTTTAGCTGCTGACAGAACGACTGCTCCAACAATTTATGCTGTAGAAGTCCGTACCAAAATTATTCAATTCTGTGACCGGCAGCATGAATATGTGTATTGCTAATAACTCAGCTTTATGGATATAAATAAATTAACTGAGAGGTAAGTCAATAAGCGAGAACAAATAATACAGCTCGCATATCATACTCTCAGTCCAGGACTGTTTCAAGAAATATCTATGGTGATTATAAAAATAAAGGAAGAAAGTATGCAAAAACATACAGCAGGACGATTCAGGAAAAAAGCTATTACAGCCATTCTCTTAATCAATATCCCTTATTTTATTATGGCTGATACGATGCAGATACAACTACCTCATAGCGAACTAGCTGAAAACACAGGAAATGATGGGAGCGATAATACCTCTAATCTTGGCGAGAATGGTGGTGATGGCAAATTTGCCTACGAGATAATCCCATCACAAAGCAATGAAGATAATAAAGTCACAACCATTGCATATATTTTTGGTGGTAATGGTGAGGCCTGCTCTTTAAGGGCCGGTTTAGCCGTCAGTGAACAATGAATGTGTTCAGCCAGGCTTTGCCCCATTTGCCAGGCACGCCCAAGCGGAGAAGCGTAAACACGCTCTATTTGATACTCACTTGCACTAAACGCTGCTAGTAGGACGGATGTTTCACGCAAACCCCGACAGGTCAAGGGGCTATCGCTGTGCCCCTGAATAATTCCTTCCAAATTCCACTCTGTTTCTGCGTGTCGAACAAGTATCAATTTCATCGTTAGCTGGCCATGCTCGTTGTTGATCAAAATGTCCCAACTGCGCGATGTCAAACACACACCGTTGAAGCAGCGGAAGGCTTTCCTGTTTTGGAAATAATGAACAAGTGTAGCTTATTGCCATTATGCAGCGGCTCTGGGGGTGAGGCGCTGAATTTTATCCGTAGTTAACTTCCGCTCTTGGCACGAAGCGGACAGAACTTTAGCGGCGCAACGCGCCATAAACCAGAAGTGGATTCTTTAGTTCCGAAAGCTGCTTGCTATTTGAGCGAAAGGTAGTGCAATCTGTGTAGCCTCAGCTGAACCATGGAATTATGCCAGACAAATATGATGCTAGAATTCATGCTTTCTCAGTATGCTCAACTGCCCGTACCACAGGATATTCTCCATAGCTGGCTTGAAAAATGGATTTCTGAGCAGGAAAAATACTGTGTGGATAGCACCTTTTCAGCAAGGTTCCCGTGGAAAGAAACTGGCTTGCCACAGGAGTATTTTTTACAGCGAAAACTTAATATTGATGGACAGCATTTTCTTACTGGTCCGCGTTACCGTGGGGGCGATATCAATAGCCCTTTCATTGACATTGTCGCTTCAGACTCCAGTATAGATTGTTCTGTACTCAAATACGTTTGCCAAGAGTGGGCGCAGCTAAAGCCGCTGTACATTCGAATTCTCACGCCCGGCCATCATAAAAATCAGGGTATAACAGATCAATTCATCTATGCATCCTGCCTGTCAGGTGCCTCAGAATATCAGGATGACACAGTAACTCTGAGGCTGGCTAAACACGCCGATTTTGAATGGTGTCGAAAGGCGCTCATGGATGCCTATCAGAATTCGTTGTCAGCTATCCCAGCCTTAAGAGGCAATCTGTGCTCTGTCGATGACGAAGAACTCAGTGATTATATTTCAGAAGGCGTTGCACATATTGTTTATGAAGAAGGAGTACGCGTCGGACTAATAATTTGCGAAAAAGGAGGCGTCGCTTTTTTAAGTGGCCACCGGATTTCTGAAGAGGTAATCCTTCCTGCCTTTCGCGGACGCTCTCTGGCCTCCCGGGCTCAGCGCCTGCTTTGTAACCATCTTCAACGCTCCAGCCGGGAACCCTGCCTAATGACAGGGACTATCATTCCGGAAAATTTGCCCTCGATAAAGACAGCTGAAAAAGCGGGGCGGACATGCATTCTCAGATTTGAGTATTTACCTGTGATGTTTAGTTAATCTGCTTAACCTGAACGTTAAATCTGTTGCTGCGTGTGATATGAAATATGTCTATATAACTCTTTTCTTGCTGCACAAGGCAGACAAGATAAGTAGCGTTAAGGTCCGCTATGAGCGAGAAGCGGAAGTTCGCAGGTTATTACAACCGGATGTGTTCAGCATATGATTGGCGGTGAGCAGATCACCGCAACTACTTTTTAAAAAAAAGCCCCCCCCCCAACAAGGCCAACAAAAAGAAGGCTGTCAGAATAATCTTTTAATTCATTAAGATATTCATCGTTGTTGCTTTTCATCTTCGCAATAGCTTCCTTTGCACTTTCAGCTTCAACCTCGAAAAAATGTTTTTTGTACCCTTTACGCTTGAGAAGCTCTTTTGCTTCATCATTTACACTACTTTTGGTAAAGACTCTTGCGCCAGACTCGTTGTAATAAAAAACATATACGCTCACAGTAAACCTCCATGAATAGAACGGTTATTTTCTTTATTAACTTAGCACCGTACCCTGTATGGGTATAGTCATACAGGGTACGGTGATTACACTGTTGCCGGCCCCTGGGCTTTTTTGACTACGGTTGTGCGACACGAGCCATCAGTGCGTCAATCTGCGGCATTAACGCCTCATGGTGTAGTCCTGCTGACCAGCTACCCGTTGGTTAACACATTGTGATTCCTGCAATGTCCGCTTGTGGCACAAAGCGGACAGACAGACAGACTGAGCTGAAGGTCCGCTATGAGCGAGAGGGGGACATACAGAACGAAGTTCATTACATATGAATTAAACATTTCTTACCTGAGAACGTCGATTGTCTTTTGGGATAGCTAGGCTTTAGACTGCTGGTAATCGTCAGTCCGGAGGCCTTTGAACAGGCCTCGTCGTGAGGACAGGAAATGTCTACTGTTGAGGGGTCAGTCCAGATCTTGATGCTCAGGGCACGCCTCTCCATTGGGCGCATTCGCCTGTCAGTGTGTGGTTCGTCGCGGGACTATAGGGAAGAGAAAAAACGTTTAATAGGAACAGAGGGATTACAGGTACCTCATGGTGCGAGTGTATAACGTTTGCTATACAATATCATTGTGATATGCTTGTAAAGCAATTGCTATACAAGGAGTACACTCATGAAATCAGATGTCCAGCTCAACCTCAGAGCCAAGGAGTCTCAAAGAGCACTTATCGATGCTGCTGCAGAAATCCTTCATAAATCACGCACGGACTTTATCCTTGAAATGGCGTGCCAGGCTGCTGAGAATGTGATCCTCGATCGTCGCGTATTCAATTTTAACGATGAGCAGTATGCTGAGTTTATCGATATGCTCGATGCGCCAGTCGCGGATGACGCTGCCATCAATAAACTCCTGGCAAGGAAACCTCAGTGGGACCTGTAACAGCACCAGAACCGTTATCCAGCTCTCATCAACTAGCAGAGTTCGTCAGTGGTGAGGTAGTACTTGATGACTGGCTGAAACAGAGAGGATTAAAAAACCAGGCTCTTGGCGCAGCACGAACGTTCGTCGTTTGTAAAACAGATACTAAACAGGTTGTCGGTTTTTACTCTTTGGCCACCGGCAGCGTTAACCACGTGGAAGCAACGGGAAGCCTCAGGCGCAATATGCCAGATCCAATTCCCGTAATCATACTTGCTCGCCTAGCAGTCGATTTTTCATTCCGTGGTCAAGGGCTCGGGGCCGATTTACTGCATGATGCAGTTCTGCGCTGTTACCGTGTAGCTGATAATATTGGAGTCCGTGCGATTATGGTTCATGCACTGACTGAAGAAGCCAAAAACTTTTATCTTCACCATGGCTTTAAGGCATCGCAAACCCAGGAACGGACTCTGTTTCTGAAGCTTCCGCAATAGATTCATTGGCAAGAAAGGGATGTGGTTGGCAATAACTTATTGATATTTAATGGCATATTTAATTTGTTTAACATAATCTTTGTTATGCGCACCAATATAATCCCAGCGGTCGCTGAACGAAGATGACCTACTTGAAGCTATGATAAAGCTTCAGGGGAGCTCTGAGGCCATCTTTGGTAAAAGGTGAACTTATCGGAAACCTCGCACTCACTGACCAGCAGCGCTGTGTTGCAGCTAATGCAATCAAAGCCAGAGAAAATTTCTGAGAAAAGCAAATAACTTCAATGATATTATAAAAAAAGAAAAACGTCGGGAAGCCGGGGAAAAGTCCGGGTGTAACAAAACCCCGAACCGCTTCGCGGTATCGATATGCGCCTAAGCTCTTTCAAGGATTGCTCAATGGATCTAACACCAGAAGTAGAGAAGCTGGGGCTGTTCTTCAATGAATTCAATAAAGAATCTGATCGGGGAGCTGTCCTTCTTGCAGCATCAATGCTAGATGAAAGTCTCTTTGAAATTATCGATAGCTTACTAATATCAAACAAGTCAGCTAAAGAATTGATTTCAGGATTCAATGCACCACTTAGCACTTTCTTTGCGCGACTTAAAGCCGCACATGCCCTTGGATTGATTATGGATCATGAGTTTGATGAGATTGATTTAATCAGAAAAATAAGGAATGAATTTGGACATGGCTGGAGAGACATTTCTTTTGAGAATCCCAAAATCAAAAAGGCATTAGACAAGTTACCATGGCTTGGGCCAGATGATGTGATTCAAAGCTCCAAAACAAAATTTTCTTTTGCAGTAAGTATATTACTGGTCGATTTAATGTATAGAGCTAGGTTAGTAAAAAAAGAAAGGATGTTACCGAGGGTATGGGGACATCGGAGCAGAGGTTGATATACAAATGACAATTTATAAATATAGAGAAATAAATCAAAGAACATTAGAATTGCTGATAAACAGGAAAATATATTTTTCTCCTCCTGCTGATTTAAATGATCCATTGGATTGTTCTATTGATATAGAGTCGGAATATCAAAAGGTTGTCAATAAATATAACAGGTATATAAGCGAGGAATATGACCAAAAAGCATTTTTGCTATATATCCTCAACAATCACCACAAGGATGCCGATGGCAACCCACTGAAACTAAATGTTTTAATTGGTAATTTCATAAAAACCCTTGGTGTCTTCTCTGCATCAAAAAATGCCCGGGATGCTTTGTTGTGGTCACACTATGGAAATTCTCATAAAGGTATATGCTTAGGGTTTGATGAGTCTCTAATGCCAGATGAGGATGTTTTTATGTCAGGCGATATAAAATATAAAACTGCCCCCACATATCAAGAGATTTTCGAAGAGCTAATTGAAGAGTTGGGAACGTTTGTTCAACCCTGGAATCCTGACTCGAGCTTTCCTGACGAAAAAGGGGATGAATTTTATACAAAACAACTCCATGTCTTAATGGAGGGTAACTTATTAACAAAATCATCAAAATGGGAATATGAAGAAGAATACCGCCTCATTAGAAACAAGCATGGGATGTTTTCATTCTCCCCACAGGCTTTAAAAGAGGTTATTTTTGGAGTTAGAACATCGGAAGGTGACAAGGAAACAATACGGAATATCTTGTGCTTTCCTGAATATCAACATGTAGAAATAAAAAATGCAGTTAATCTTCCAGGTAGTTTTGATTTTGACATAAAGGCAGAATAATGGTGCGCACAATAACGTTATGCTAGAGAGGCCGCATGTGGAAGCTGATTTTCACTGCGGCCTTTTCAACATATGGACATTTCTAACGAGCCAGTGATTAGACAATTCTAGTGAGATTTGACAAATATTGTAGTAGCTAAATTGAGATGTCAGTCTCTGACTAAATAGTCTCACCACAGCGATCACTGCTTGCAATGGATGAGACTCATGACGGCATACGGAACGGAGTTTGTTTCAATGAACTATGCAAACCGACTCAGAATCCTTCAGGATGTTATCGACCCTGTCTTACAACACGCCTTGTTACCAATCGGTTGGAGATCTCAGACAGACACTGCCGCCGGTTAACCGCAGTCGTAGTCAGCCTGGCAACCGGCAACTGTTGCTAGGCCTGCACATTTCTCGTTTATGTCGATAATGCAACCAGCCGGTTGATGTTAAAGTCTTATATATATTACTTATCTTCTTTATAAAAGTCAGGGCCTAAAGCTTCCAGATAAACTTTTGGTGTTTGGGTTGGTTTGCCGTAAGCCCAGCCAAGAAGTGAAAAGTCTTTAATGTACTTATGAGTTTTGGAGACAAATGTACCGCCAGTATACATGATATTAACACCTGAGTATTTCACTGACCCATCAAACTGAATTGCCCAGTTATTTGAAATGGTGATGCCATCAAGACGGAGCATTTGGTTACGAGTAAGATAACTGTTGATGATAGATTTGGACGTCCGTTGATACCATTCTGCAAACTTAGCAGAACCATCGTCCCCTTTTTTATACGTCGATAAAGTTTTATCTAGGCTAGCTTTGGCATTACGATTGTATCGTTCTGTAATCTTTTCGATGTTCGATTTAGATACAGTGCAAGTATAACTCACACCTTTCTGAATACCGTCCCAGTCGAATGACTTCCACTCGCCCTTTTCACAATCCTGACGAGAAGACATAACCACTGATAGTGGCCGTTCATCTCTGAACTCGTTATATACTTGCGATTTAACCTTATCGATGTATTCATCAGCAAAAGCGAAATCGGAACCAAGAAGCATAGTAACCAAGCACAGATATTTAATTGCGTTTTTCATTTTTTCCCTTATTTCTTAAAGATAGAATGTTCCAGGATGTTGGGTACATGACCAAAGAGATTCCTTTTTTCCTGAGCATTATACCAGTCAGAAAAAGACAGGTGGATTCAGTTAATATCACTGTTATCACCGTCCAGCACACGTACAATCCAACCGCTGAGATCAGAACTGGCCCCAAAAATTACCTGACCTATTAAGCATTATATTTTATCAATAAAATCAATCTCTTCAAATAATAAATTATACTTCTCAAGTTGTTCTGGATTATCATTAAGCTGCCAAGAAATTGCAGATTTAAAATATATAATTAAAAGTACGGTTTAACTTTTTCGTTGTGCGATTAACAATATATTATCTCATCAATTGATGTGTTCACAAGCCATTAAATGTACAGGCTAATCAATCTACTTATTAAAATGTACGTTTGAAAAAGTAGACTTCCTACGGTACG
Source organism: Enterobacter sp. ECC-249 (assembly GCF_043965265.1). Lineage (NCBI taxonomy): Bacteria > Pseudomonadati > Pseudomonadota > Gammaproteobacteria > Enterobacterales > Enterobacteriaceae > Enterobacter > Enterobacter sp. ECC-249. The sequence continues at coordinate 67,737 of NZ_CP143662.1, read as the reverse complement.
CTCTGGTGGTATCATTTACCCAGATTTTTCACTCAGCGCGCCGATCCCTTTCCGGCCCGGACGGAGCCCGACATGATCCTGATACCCGACGACGAACCGGAGCTGAGTCTGCCCGCAGCCGTCATTCCACCCGGTGAGGAATTTCTGCCGGCGCTGTCTGGTGAGAACGCTTCGGTCAGTCCAGCCCGGGCCTACCTGCTTTCCCTCAATTCCCCCCGCAGTCGGCAGACTATGGCCTCGTTCCTCAGCATAGTTGCCGGTATGCTCGGCGCCACGTCCCTCGATGCCTGCAGCTGGGGCAGCCTGCGTCGCCATCACGTGATGGCCGTGACTGAACTGCTGCGCGATACCGGCCGGGCCACGGCCACCGTTAACACCTACCTGTCGGCGCTCAAGGGCGTGGCTAAGGAAGCCTGGATGCTCCGACTGATGGACGTCGAGAGTTTTCAGCACATCCGGGCGGTGCGTAACCTGCGCGGCAGCCGTCTCCCGCGCGGCCGTGCCCTGCCGCCGGAGGAGGTCCGTGCGCTGTTTGCTGCCTGTGAGGCCGATGATTCCAGTATCGGCATCCGCGATGCGGCGATGCTGGCCGTCATTCTCGGTTGCGGTCTGCGACGATCGGAGGCCGTTGGGCTGGATTTGCGTGACGTTGTCACAAATGAGCGAGCGCTTCTTGTGCTGGGTAAGGGAAACAAGGAGCGGCTGGCCTACATGCCGGCCGGTACCTGGCAGCGGCTGCAGAAGTGGGTTGATGAAGTTCGGGGAGAAAAAGACGGGCCACTGTTCACCCGAATCCGCCGCTTTGACACCCTGACGGACGACCGTCTCACCGATCAGGCGGTTTACCATGTTCTGCAGGTACGCCAGCGCCAGGCCGGGATAGCGAAATGCGCGCCGCACGATTTAAGGAGAACCTTTGCCACCGCCATGCTGGATAACGGCGAGGATTTAATCACGGTAAAGGATGCGATGGGCCACGCCAGCGTCACCACCACCCAGCAGTATGATCGCCGCGGCGAGGCGCGCCTGCGCACAGCTCGTGACCGCTTGGATCTAATATGAACTTAACAACATGTTAAGCGATTAAGCTTACAGGACATAAGATAAGGGTGCCCGCAGACTGCGCGATTTCTGGAATGGTACTACAGCGGAACTTTCGTTAACGTAGGTCTGCTGGTTGCCCTGTTTCCCATTCTGAGCCGGGATGGTTTGGACCTACAGGGTGACCGGCGATCTTTTTGCCTTCATTCAAGCTCTTTCCTCAAATGGGTACGAGGGTTTCTCCTCACGATCCTGGTTTGCTTAACCTAACAAGTATTCGGCTTTCTTTCGTGTGTTGCTGAAGACGTCGTATTGTATTCCTGACACGAATTACTAACCCAGCTGCTTTAATAAAAAACACTGCTTCGAGTTATAGTCATCGTCTGAGCATCTCGATTCAGACCAACAGTTTACCCGCCATTAAATCCTGTTGAAATCCCGCTACATAACGGTAGAAAAATATCAAATTGATAAGGCAATGAATTGCTTTGTTAATTTAGTTTTAAAAGTTTATAAAGCTTCATGGTAGTGAAGTTTAATAGGCATTTGAACCGTAAAAATTAGTAATGACAATTAATTACGCTACTAAACTAAACGAAATCTGTTTATTTTGTATTTTGACTATTTTCAGATTTAGATGATACTATTCTTATATCGTTTCAGTTCATGAAGTCCTCCGAACCACGGCGTTCCTGCCAATCCTGCTTATCGAGGTTTATATAAAAACATTATTAAGGCTCTATAATTTACTGATAATTATAACAATCCTATCTATCCCTTTGGCTGCATACGCAGGGAAATCCTCACGAGTCGAGTTTGAAGGAAACATAGTGACAGATACGTGCCAGAGTGTAGTAATTAATGAAAAACTAAATGTTAGCTGTTTTATTAAAAATAAAAAAATATCTTCATCAATAGATTATCCTCCCTCTAATGAACTTCTCACCTCATTGAAGTTAAAGGAAAAAAGTGGATTAATTCAATCTGTTACATATAAATTCCTGAACAAAGCAAAAAACATCAGGCTTGCCGAGATTAATTACCTTTAAGCCTTCCTTAAATAATAGAGGTTGTTATACACTGTGTTTGTCCCAGAGTTCGTATTTTCCTCTATTAATATACGCCTTAAATCTGCTGAGCTAAAAAGATAGTACTCTATATATGAAAAATATATAGACATATAGTCTTCGACTAAATCTATTAAGTTTTGGTTTACTGTGATGTCTTTTTTACTTATATCTTTGATGTATCCATCTTTTTCCAGGCTATTAACTAATCGCAGAACCTGCGTTCTTGAAACACTAATCTCGAACGCAAGTTGGTTGATTGTGCTGTTAATCTGCATATTATTAAAAGCTGATTTCATATACAAATACAGCAACAGAGAACGGCCGCCATCTTTATCAATATAATAATCAATTTTAGTGTTTATCTGTTTATATGTAACACCTTTCAATAAAGGAACAGATACACCATAAAAAAAATCCTGCAGAAAAGATCTAGACGCAATAGCCTCCATATTGAAATTATATTCAGGATGTAAGTTTTTTAACGGTGCGATAACAGTATATATATAACTCTTGAGGTCTTTCAATCCCTTTTGCGTTATTACCAGTTTTACGTTTCTCCTGTCATCAGAATCTCTTTCTGTATCTATGCGTCCTGATGCCTTAAGCAGTGAAATGACAGCTATAATACTGTTCTGACTGGATATGGAATTAATCTCACAGTAATTTTTTATATCTTTAATAGATTTAATGCTGCCACTAAAAATAAAGCAGCAAGTCATCAGTATGATATTGAATCTACTTTCATTGAGTATGTGCTTAAAGAATGCAGGCTGTAACTTCAATAGCGCTTTATCATTTTCATAAAATTTTTCTATAGCATTGAAAAAAGTTTCACGATTTCTTATCGTGGCCGCATTAGATATAATGGCTTGTTTTATTAATTCAGCTGACATAATTAACCTGCTAAAGATATGCCGGGTTTTAAAAATTCATTACTCTCCTGAATAAACTGGTCCATAGCCTCCTCTTTGAGTGGTTTGCTGATTAACGCTCCCTGAAAGTCCAGTACAGAAAGATGACGTAAGCAATTTATTTTTTCAATTCTATCAATGCCTTCCGCGATACATTTTCTGTTGGTTAAAGAACAATAATGCTGGAGAGACTGTATTAATGCTAGACAATCGAAGTCGTGCAGAGAGTCATTCACTGCTGAAATATCTATTTTATATCCATCAAACTTAACATCTCTGACAGGGAAAAATGCACTTTTAGCTGAAAAACAATCATCAAGAAATACACGATAGCCCATGTTCTGTATTGAGTTGATATTATCAATTACTTCAGGGTGATGTTCGAAGGAAGTCTTTTCATTAATTTCGAGAACCAGACTTTTACAGGTCTGATTAGTCAACGACGAGCGAGCAGCAGCGAGCATATTCACTAACCCCTGCTCATGAATCAACTGGTTAGGGAGGTTCACAGAGAAATAATACCGTCCCTGATACCTTTTTATCATTTTTATAGCATGGCGGAGCGCAAATGCAGTAAGTACCATCCAGGGGTACTTACTGCGCAATCCTGGAAGAAAATCACCAGGATATTTTATGGCAGCATCTTCGACCCATCTGACCAGCAGCTCAAAACCCTGCAGTCTGAGATTGTGGTTAACTATTGGCTGAAAAACCATAAAAATATCATCTGCTGCAACAGCATTTACAAAACGTCTTTCATTTTCTGATAAGCAATTAAAATGCCTGTCACAAATGATCCCGGATGTTTGATCTGTGGCCAGCGTTTCTATTCCCAAGCGTTTAAATTTTTTCATGCCAGTCAACCTGTAGTTGTATAGTGATTTAATACTTAGCCCTGTTTCAGATGCCTGTGATCTCATATCTTTGCCACGATAAACATTAATCAGTACCTGTAATTCGCGACTGCTCATGCCTTTGGACGTCATTTTGCCCATTACATTTTCAAGAAATGCATTACACATTAAACAGGTATGTATTGTGCTTCCCCTTTTTAGAAGTTTATCCACGTTCTCCACGGTACAACTGACAGGTGCAATGATAAAATCATTACGTCTGAGTATCTTCTTTTTTACATTAGCGGTTAATGTTTTAGCGATAAGCAATGCAGACGCATCTGTCACAAATACTACGGTAATTCTATTGTCACTTTCATTTAAGACTTTAATTATCTCATTTAGAGTCGAAAGAAAGCTAGGTTCATGCCTGGGCAAATGAACGACCGCCGCTTCAGGCAACCATGCATCTTTTGGCTCAACTTCAGTCGAACCTTCACTTCTAATGTTGAAATATTCTCTAATGCCATTTTTGAAAAAAACACATTCCGAAATAACAATGCTGACATCCATTTTAGTTTCTCCGCCATTTCAAGATTCAACAATGACGTTATATGTAAATATAAGTCAATGAAGCTTTCCGGCACAATTAAATTCGTAGCACTAATTGGTTTTTTTTGTGTCCATTTTATATGGAACTTTATGTCAGCATCGTCTGTTTTTTTATCTGGCTCACATATTAACCGATATGTCCGTTAGTTCGCCTCCGTCCCCAATAAGTGTGAATATAAGTCTGGCTGGCGAATCTGCCATGGAATTCTCATGTATGCTGACTTCTGCATGTGGCGGGAATGTTAACATTCCATTTTTTACAGAATGTACTCTATTTTCCTTATCCAAATAGCTGATACTTGAAATAGACAGATAGTTAGCTGAATGATTACTGCATTTCAGTAATCCTTTTATCTGCAGTGTACATCGTAACTTCGCCAGACTTTCAGCCGGGGTAGTGGTGACTAGCGCAGGTCTGTAAATAATTTTAATTTGCGTGTTCATGGTAACAAGAACACTGTTTTCTTTATCCATTCTTGTATCGGGCGGCATTTCATAAATATTCAGCCAAAAAAGTGACTCCCGGTCCTGAGCCAGTGATGTCTCATTTTTTACTATACGAATGCCTCTGACATCACCCGTTTCAAGTCTGAATACCGGAGGAAGGATGATAAAGGGAATGTTCTTCACATCTGGATCGCCTTCTCCATTATCGGCCCAGGTCTGCACAACTACCGGGTAAGAATTGGTATTTACCAGCATCAGGCTCTGCATCCTGTCAGAGGCATTGAAAATGACTCTTGACTGAGATGGCATTACGCCAGAGTGAACGGGAGATACTAACATCCAAAGCATCAAACTGATTATAATTTTATTCATTGTACCTGCACCATTACCGTCGCAGTGGATTTAACTTTGCCGGCTACAACTGTCTGGCCATCTATTTTTTTGAGCGTGGCGGTGAAGTTATAGCTGTAATTGGTATATCCGCTACTGGAACTGCCAACCGGTGTCGCATTATTCAGTACAGGATACCAACCCGCTGCATTGCCCGAATGGTTAAGAATATCCATGCCCTGCTCGCCGATGAGAGTTAGTGCTGTACCCGGTGCACTGCTGTATGAGATTGCGATCCCCACGCCTTTTGCCATTCCCGTTGCCTGATAGTTATCAGACAGCAGTAAACTGACGCCATTGCTGCTGTTTACCAGTCCAAGCCCCTTGGCTGCTGTAAATGCCCCGCTTGATACCTGGAATCCTATTGCGGTCTGGCCGGAATTCGCGGTTGTACCTGATGTAACTGAATTACTGCATTCAACCGTTACATTAAAACCCGCTGTGCTGGTCAGCCCCTTATTTAAATCACTTACTGAAATCGTTGGCAGAAGCACCACTGGTGTAGCACTTCTGGCGACACAGCTTGGTGAGTTGTAAAGCGTGTTGACAGACCTCATTCCATAACCAAATCCGTTATCAACTCCCCAGAAACGGTAGTTAGTGTTACTGTCTTCGCCTATGTTGTCATGGGTAAGGCCAGGGCCGACCAGCTGAATATAGGAATTCGGCTGTATGCATGAATAATTGACGCCGGTCGGTGTTCCTGTGACAACGCCGGATGTACCCCTTCCACAATAGGCTGAACCAGAACCACTCCCGGGAGGAATAGTACTGATGCGATATAATTCCGCCTGAAGAGCAGGTACGTCCTGCAGACGAATATCTATCTTGGCTGAGTTAGATGCGTTAGTGGCATAGGTCGTAACCGGAACTTTGGCCCAGTAACGGGTCAGCGTTACGCCACTCATTGTCTGTTTTATACCGACATAAGCGAAGTACGTTGCATACACATCCGGTATGCCGTCCTGTGCTCCTAGATCCCAGTAACCACCGACCCTGTCATCACCATTCGTTGCCGCAAGAAAATAAATATTCGGCAAATCTGTTAAATCACATGTCCATAGAATGGTCGACGCCGTTGCACCACCAAAGGTGTAGTTTGTCGGTGGCACGGTAATTGACCCCAGTAGGGTACGAACTGGCTGAAAGTAGGTATCCGTTAAATTGATGCGACCAAAAGGTATCAGTGCCGTCCTGTTATCTTCCGTCTGTGAAGCACCTGTGCTCTTACAGGTTGCCCAGCTCCCGAAGGCGCTCAGAGAAAGAAGCAAAACTAAAAGTGTACGTATCATCCTGTCAATTCTCTTCATGAAACACCTCCCTGCCGGTTGCTGCATGTTGCGCTGAGATTCACTATCTCTGCGTTTATCTCATGTTCGCTGAGAGTGTACGGTATGTAACATTTTTTACCGTTACCCCATTCAGCCAGAAGCTCACCGCTGGTATCTGGCACCCTGACATAGACCTGGCCTCCCTGTCCCGTAATTCCGATCGCCTCGCCTTGTTGATCGTAGACTTGCGTCCCCATCGGTAGGGTATTCCCGTCCCGGGAAGTCACCGTAATCAGCAGGGCTGTCCCTGTCCGCGTTTTAAAACTGACGTTAACAGCAGCACCGGCGACAGGAACCACTCTTTTCTGGCTGTCTATGATTTCTGCACGTCCCTGCATGCCTTTGGGATCAAGAGAAATATTGTTATAACGGTACGGCGTCAGTGCCGGAATTAATGCATAACCATTATTGTCGATAACCGTCTGGTCAGAGCTGAATATACGGGCCCCCTCGGCGCCTTTTGCCTCGACAATTGCAAAGGTATCACCCAGATAAGGGCCAAAAGTCACGCCACCTGCATGTACGGCTAACGCCCCTTGAGCGTTGGCCGAAGTTTGCCAGTATCCCTGTCCTTTCGAAGCGCTTGCAGCCAGCGACGCCTTTGGCAATCTCCGCTGTAAACTGCCGCTGAATACGTTCTGCTGGTACTTTTGATCCCGAATGGCGGTAATGCTGTAACTGGTTGTCTGATTGTCATCTGCCATACCTGAAGCACTTACCTGATATTGATCGCCCCCACTATTGCTGTGGTTATAGGATGTACTGAAACTCACGGGACGCGGGCTGTCTGAGAATAGCGGTATAGAGAATGAAACAGCTGCAGCATTTTCAACATGGCCACGATCGTTATAGGTTCCGACGCGTTGTCTTGTTAAAGCCACGTTCATACTGATGTTCTGACCAAGCATTTTGCTGAAACCCAGCTGGTATTGCGTGTCCCGCGACCGGCCGTCACGATAGGACTGAGTGGCGGCATTAATATATGATGTACCAAAATCACCGAGCGTCTGGCTCAGCGTCAGGTCCCATCTTTCGCGTTGACCGCTGGTATAATTTAACCATTCATTGCCTGTATATATTCTGTTCCTGTCACCCAGTACTGAAAGCAGATCGCGATAGCCGGCAGTAGAATATCTGTAGCTTGCAAGTGACAGGTTTGTACCGGTAGCACTGAAGGTTTTGCTCCATGACAAATGACTCATCCATCCCTGACTGGTTCTGTCGTCACTCAGTTTCGCCGTGGAGTAAGTTGCATCTGCACCAATTGCCCCGATTCTGCTGGCATGGACACCTCCAAAAACATAAGCCGTGTAATTTTTTGCCATGCGTAACCCACCGTTTGCAGTCAGCGCATTAGTTATCCCTCTCTGGTAGATAAAATCACCAAATTCGGTAGTCACATCCGTATCGCGTACTCTTCCGAGCGCTAAGTTATATTTCGACATGCCGGGACGTATTGACTCAGGTAAAGCTGAGAAGGGGACGGAAAAGGTTTTTATCGTGCCATCAGCTTCGGTAATAACAACAGTCAAGTCACCATTACCACCAGTAGGATAAAGGTCATTGATTTCAAATGCGCCTGGAGGAACGGTTGTCTGATAGATATCCTGGCCATTCTGACGTATGGTCACTTTCGCATTACTTGACGCGATACCTTTAATCAGCGGGGCGTAACCTCTTTGTGACTGAGGAAGCATCTCTTCAGCGGATGAAAGGTTTAATCCGTTATAGCTCATGCCAGAAAAGAACTTACCGTTGGTAATCAGTTGGCCAGCCATCAGTTGAGTGTTGAAAGCTGGCAGCGGACGCTGTACGTACTGGCGTACGTTATTCCACTGATATCCCGTCTCTTTATTCCAGTTAAGGTTGCTAATCTGCCGATATTGCCATGAGGCAATATTGATGCCTCCGTTTAAAGAAAGCCACAAAGAATCCAGGTTGCTGCCACGAGAGTCTGAGTAGGACACGTGATAATAGTTCGATACATAGTTCAGGAAACCCACGTTGTTCCCTGTCTGGAATTTCTCGGGATTGACATAATCCTTTGGTCTGCTGAGCAACATTGCCTGAGGTACTGAGACGTTAAGTTTTAGTTCAGAAAGGTTTGTCCGAGCAACAATTGCTGTTGAAATGTCGGAGGTAATGAGACAACTTTTCGTATTTTTTGAGACCGTTACATTCTCTCTGAGTCCGATATCAGATATCAGATTCTCTGGAAGGCACGGCAACACACTATTGTCATGCGTAATATAAGGGACTGTGTAATTTCCTAACAATTCATTGTTGATATAAACATCAAGTTTATATTCACCCGCCGCTATCGCGTTAGGGTTCTTAAGAGACTCAAGAACAGATTGATCGAAGTTAGTACCTTTAAACAGCTCAGCATCAAAAATATATTCTTCTGAGCTTACCTCATCAGATGCTGTGGCAGAGAAAGATATCACCGAAAGATTTACGATTAAGAGCGTTATGCTTAGTAAAGATAACTTAGTAACCTCTTGGGGCACTTTACAAGTGTCTTTCCTTAATGACATCCGCTCCATAGTCATTCACCATTATCAGTTTGATTGTCGTCCCTCGCAGTGAATGAATTCCATCCGGAAGAGACCATTTAACCTGTGAATCAGGATCTAACATTATGCTTTTGGCCAGTGTTATATAACGGCTGCCTGACTTCAGTTCAGCACTTCTGACATTAATAAAGTAACCCGTTGGGTTTTTAACTCGTAATTCGCTTCCAGATGCTGAGAATTCCATTTTGTCATACGCATCTTCCGCTTCTCCGCCCAGACCTGCTGGCCTATAGAAAATTTTCACCCTGTTAGTGATGGCAAGAACCAACTGGTTCTGGCTTTTCTGCTCAGGTGTGACCATAGGTAATTGTGTGAAACTAAGATAAAAAATCGATTCTCTGTTCTGAGGTAAGCGACTCGTATCTTTCGTAATTAACCTCACAGATTGTCCTGTTTCTCTCTCCATTCGAAATACAGGTGGTACAATAATAAAAGGTGAATGAGAATCAGGTTTACCTTTATCATCCGTAATCTGCATCTGAACAACGTAGGGCTGACTATCAGGGTTTTTCAACTGAACAGTTTTCTCTTTATTGTTGAATGGCACGATCACACGAGTACCGGTCATTACAACGTTTGCATTTGCGCCCGCCATCATGCCAAACGCTGCAAAAAAAAGAATTATTGGCCTGGTTTTCATATATTACCTGCTTGAGCTGGCTGCACCGAAATGCAGCCAGTGATATCATCAAAGGTAACTGATGCTGTATTCTGCAACAGAGGTAATTTTACCTGGCGTGCCCGCACTACCCAGTGAAAAATATTGCGCGCCGAACTCGTAGCTCGCGGTATTTTCGCCACCCGGCAGTACCAGTCCAGTAACACTGGTTACACCATTAAGCGCAATCGCAGTACTTCCACTGGTCCCTCCGTTGAGCAACTGAATACCAAACCCAGTCGCGGCATTTCCACCTGTAAGGGTATTCCCCAGCACGCCATAGGTTTTGTCAACGTTATATCCGAGGAAGTTGGTTTTAAGCGCAGTATCAGATGATCCGGCAGTGCATCCACTCACGGTAACTTTAAATGGTGTTAATCCTGCGGTTTGACTTGCGGCAAGTGTCGCACCGAAGTCCTTGATTGATACAGTTGGTAAAAGAACGACAGCATTTGTAGTCCCGTTAATATCCACTGTACAGGTTTGCTCAGTAACTTCCCCCTGGAAAGTGACTGTAGGTGCCGCTTCTGAAGCAAACGGAATGAGTGAAATAACGGCTAATGGTAAATATTTATTCAGTGTAATTTTCATGGCAATGTCCTATTGATGAATTTCACGGATTCCTGAATATAAGACTAATTTACTAGGATTTAAGACTCAAAAGAAAATGTCTACTTAAGAGTTTCATGTGAAGCAAATCATTCTGCTTTGAATAGAGTATGCGCACTGGTTTAATTTATGTCAATTATGCACACAAAATTGTTCATTTTTTTCAGATCAGCTTAACCTCTTGATAACTAAGGGTTATATTATATATACTTACACAAGAAAAAATATTTGTATAGGTTTTTTGTTTTTTTATTGATAATTTGTTAAAAAAATGATCTAAATAATAAGTAAACTACCATATTTGGTGGTTATACTAATTATGGAAAAAGGACTCCCTGCCAAATAAAGATAATGACTATCATTCAAGTTAATATTCGGCTTTACAGCAATGGCTGAATGTTTTTGTATTATCTGGACTGACCCCGCCCCGGTAGACGATCCTGCCCTATAGTTTGAGCATAGGAGGAGCGTATGGGCACACCACGATTTACACCTGAATTTAAGGAAGAAGCCGTCCGTCAGATAACAGAACGCGGTTATTCCGTTGCCGAAGTATCCGACCGTCTGGGCGTTTCTGCGCACAGCCTCTACAAGTGGCTACGGGCTATCAAACCTGATAACAGCGAACAGCATGCCCGGGATTTACTGGAAGCCAAAAGCGAGATCCTGAAACTCCGGGCGCAGCTAAAACGCACCGAAGAAGAACGGGATATCCTGAAAAAGGACGCGCGGTACTTTGCAAGGGAGCCCGACTGAAGTACCGCTTTATCAATGAGCACCGCACTGTATGGGGTGTGATGACAATGTGTCGGGTACTGAATGTCGCCCGGGCCGGGTTCTACGCGTGGCTGCATAACCCGGTCTCGGCACGCGATAAAGATAACCAGCGCCTGCTAACGCTTATCCGTGACTCATACTCACTGAGCGGAGGCATATACGGTTACCGGCGGGTTCATGGCGACCTGAACGAAATCGGGGAAACCTGCGGCAAAAACCGGGTGGGTCGTATTATGCAACTGAACCGGATCAAAGCCGTGCGCGGCTATAAAGCGCCGCGTCGTATCGCCGGCCGACCTTCAGTGGTTGCCCCTAATCGCGTGCAGCGGCAGTTTACTGTTGTCCGGGCCAATCAGGTCTGGGTTACAGACATCACTTACATCCGCACCTGGCAGCGCTGGTTGTATCTGACGGTGGTTATCGACCTCTTCGCCCGTAACGTGGTTGGCTGGTCGATGAAGCCCACTCTCTCTCGCGAACTGGCTCTCGACGCGCTGATGATGGCCGTCTGGCGTCGAAAACCGGACGGTGAGGTTATCGTACATAGCGATCAGGGCAGCCAGTACGGCAGTGACGACTGGCAGCGCTTCTGCCGGGCTAATAACCTGGCCCCAAGCATGAGCAGGCGTGGCAACTGCCAGGATAATGCGGTGGCCGAATCGTTCTTCAGTTCGCTGAAAAAAGAGCGGATCAGAAAACGCATCTATAAAACCCGGGATCTGGCCCGGGCCGATATCTTCGATTACATTGAAGTGTTCTACAACCGGGCCCGGCACCACAGTCACCTCGGCGGCGTCAGTCCGGAGTCCTTCGAACAGGCCTCGTCGTGAGGACAGGAAATGTCTACTGTTGAGGGGGCAGTCCATTTTCGTTACCAAACTGCCCACTAAAGAACGGGTATATGAGGTGTTATCGTTAACCTTCTGCCTGTCCATGATGACGAACTGGCTGGCTACAGGGGCGTATCTGTGATTTTATAAGCCCATAATGACGAAGGCGTTTACAGTTGTACAACATCTCATCAGCAGCATTCAGCATCACATCCAGGTCTGCCATAAGGCTTTCGCAACTGGCAGTACCGACACTGCCGCTCAGATGAATCGTCATACCTGGCAGCTCAAAGGGCTGCTTGAGGCTTGTGTCATTTTGCTCTCGCAGCACATCAGACTCTTCCACATGACTTAAGATATTTTGCAGCACGACGAACTCATCCCCCCCAATCCGGGCAACTGTTGCCCCTTCAGGAACTATTCTTTTGAGTCGATCTGCAACAATTTTAAGCACCCTGTCCCCTGAAGCATGCCCATGGTTATCGTTGACATCCTTGAAGCCATCAAGGTCAATACTGTGAATGGCGATCAGTCTGCTTTTCAGTATCGTTCGTCGAAAGGCCTCTCTTAATCCCAGCCGGTTAGCCATTCCCGTCAGGGGGTCATTACGAGCAAGGACTTCCATATCCAGACGCATGCTTATATTACGCACCGAATTGCGATGGATATACATAACACTATGGATCCCTCCTAGCAGGAAGAATAGAAAGATTACTGAAACCATCCGATGTGAGGTTTCTCCCATCATGAAGGTATCGATAATGGCTGGAATCGTAGCTATCACCATGGCTGTACTGGCGATAACCGGCCGCGGAGCCAGACGCGTTGATACACCTGCGCAATATCCGAATAATAGCGCTGTGGCCAATAAGTGCAGTTGAGTGTGAGTAGATAAAAACATGAGCGAAGATAAAAGACTTACTGATGATGAAACAGTTACTGTCATGACGGTATGGGCAAGTTCCCAGCGTTTTGATTTATCCAGTCCCGGTAATTCAGATGACAGACGAAGCCTGTGCATCTGTAGCAATATTATGATCACTTTAGCAATTGAGCCTGCTCCTCCCATCAGGGTACCAAGCAAAATAGGAATACTTCCCTGAATCCAGAAGGCATAGCTACCAATGATCAGAAGGGTGATTCCCATCATACTGGTCGGGATAAGCGTGCGTGAAAGTTCGGCAACTAGAGCCCTGTAGACATCCGGTGATTCTTTCCTGATAAGTCTCATAGATGTTCCTTCTTCCGTTCCATCGAACATAACCTCAATGACATCAGCTTTTCAGGCAACTAACGTTGCCACAATCCGCAGTTTATCGAGAAGGGGGTTCTTAATGATCAAGCACAATCTGCTTACCATCATAAGTCAGAATATAGCCGACCTTTTGACCCTTAGTAGCGGGTTTGTAACATATGATTCATAAGATGTAGCGTATTCACTTCATTCAACACAATCCTCATATTAGTTTGCAGAGACTATTGGATGGGGATATAAATGTGAACGGACAAAACAGATCATATGGTCATCAACTCTGTTCGCGATATCGATGGTAGCTTCAGCCTTTTCCCGACATGATCGCGCGGACAAGCTCGAATTTGTGATATTTTGCAAGATACTCGTTGGCATTCCAGTAGGGTACATTCTTAAGCGCGCCGGCTTGGACTGCAGGTCGAATCAATATATGAATGTGTTAAACATCTTTTGCCATGATTGTACGCTAAGAGCTTGGCACGTTATCATACTGGTTTGTATATTTGCCGTTTAGTTTTGGTTTGCTAAGGTATGCCTGTTTTAAACCATTAATCTTTGAGGATCTCATGTTTTGCGATGAACCTCCTTCGGGAATGACCATAATAGACTGATTACCTTTAAAAGAGTTCATTAAAGATAATCAGATCTCAGGTTATGATTATCTTTATATCGATGCATGTGTGTCGGGGTGAACTATGCTTTTCAAATTACTCTATCTTCCTACAGCTTTAAATGCTGCTGATCGCTATCACTTTTCTGACTATGAAATGGCGATTCGTCATAAAAATCACAAAACAAGAATATCATTGCGTGTCTTTGTATCCGGACTCATGAGCCGTTTTACCCAAAAAAAACAGGATGCTATTAGATCGCATATTGATTCAATCTTACCATAACCTCTTTTTCCGCACAGCCTCCAGCTTAAATCCTGTAGGCTGTGTTTGAAATACGAGCTAAACGTATATTATTAATTCGCGCACACAGGAGATGCTTCATGAAAAAAAATGTAAGATATGAGTTTCATCACCTCGGAATCCCGGTCCAAGACAGTGAGGACCAGGGCGTATTCAGTGAAGTCGCTGGAATGTATACCACCGACAATCCCGGCAAGTTCCGTATACAGTGGCACAGATTCACCGAGAACTCGACTCTACACCCTCTAATTAAAACCGTACCCCATGTTGCATTCAGGGTTGATAATCTTTCTGAGGCGATAAAAGGCGAAAGCCTGCTTCTGGGACCCTATGAACCTATTGATGATTACTTCGTGGCGATCATCAATGATAGTGGAGTTCCAGTTGAGTTCATTCAGACTACACTGTCGGATGATGAATTGTGGCGACGAGCACGTAGTGGTGAAGGCAAGTTGTACCGGGGATAAATCTTTCGTTATTCACTTTCTCTACATGCAAATATTCATGCTGTCATTCCTGACGACGTAATCTTGCTTTTCAACGTTAATGTACTGAGCTGTCTGAAGAAATCTTATCTGACTATTCTTACGGATGTCTGAAGAGGGTTATATTAGCGTTGCTAGCCTCCTCTCTTACAACTCCGATGATTAACATACCAAGATGTGATTAATTTTTCATTAGTAACGAGAGGGTATCTCTATTTAGAGTCGCTTTACCGACGAGTAGATCATCAATATCCTCTCCTCTCAGAATAAGTAAAATTTCATCCTCTTAGTATAAAAGCCTTTAAGGGGGGCCATCATTACAAATTTGAAGCGAAACAAACTTAGAATCTCATAGCGATACTGGGTTGCGCAGGAACCTGATGCACCATTCTAGATAGTATTCACAATTCTCACCTGCTTAATGCATTAATGGGTTCCCCAGAATCAGCGAAATTTTCGTCAACACAGTCTGAATCAGAAAACCAGTTTATACAGGTAAATTATCTCATTGCTGCACTGGAAGGTATAATGTTCGTTCAGCAAAATGTGCTGATTGAGCACCGACGATATCTGGTAATGGCCTCAGTCTCCCTGCCATTCACTTAGAAAAACAATCTAGCTTGCGGGCTCCAATATTTTACCTGTTATACAATGAAATGCAGATGTACAGAACGTAAAGCAATCCATTCAGACCTAGCCAAGATACCGGCATTCTTCTCCTTCTTGCCCCACAGAATAGCCATAATGCGGCGACCAGTGTGATTACAATTCCTGTAAGAACTTCCGAACGAGGCTCCCAGGGAGTCAGCGTGATGCCAATTGCAGGCAACAGTGTCCCCTGAAATACCATCGCCCCCGTAATGTTCCCGACCGCAAGTGTGTCTTTGCCACGACGAATCCACAGAATACTGTTAATTTTTTCCGGCAACTCTGTGGCTATCGGGATAATTATCAGGGACAACAGTAAAGCCGAGATCCCCAAATACTCTGAGGCACTTTCTACACCACTGATAAACCAGAAGGCCCCTGCCAGAAGGATGCTGATACCCAGAATAACTTGCAACAGGATGACGGGTAAATTTTCGGATCGTACCACTCGGGATATATACAATGACTGTTGTGCCTCCGTTCCTGCCCCTTCCTGAACCAGATGACGGGATGCTTTGATCGTCCGAAAAACATAGAGAAAATACAAGATGACCAGCATCAGGCTGATGATTTGGCGGCACTGCGACATGCTGTGCGGAATGAACATGGCCAGTGAGGCAAAAGTGAAAGCAATCAGGAAAAAGCCCGTATCGCGTCGGAATCCCCCCGGTTCAGGGCAAATTTCCCCTCTAAGACCGCGTTTATCGATAATGGCTAATCCCATTAGAAAAACTGACAAAGTAGACAGCATCAGGGGAGCCCCAAGAATCGCACCAACACCGATCTCTTCACTATGATTCGATAGGGTCGGGCCGGTGATAATGGCCAGTAGCGGTACAATTGTCTCAGGCAAAGCGGTCCCTACAGCCGCTAAGATGGAGCCCGTTACCCCCTGTGATAGACGTAGTTTCTGCCCGAGATGCTCGAGGGCGTTTGTAAAAATTTCGGCGGCGATCAGGATGATAACCAGTGAAAAAAGTAGCTCAGCAATTGAAGACATCATAATAACAATACTCAGGGATATACGGTTATGACTGATCCGGAACAAATCCGGCTTATTGTTACTTACCGCCAGGCCTAAGAGACCCTACTAGGATGGCTGGGCACAGCGGCTTTTATAATGATCCTTTGGCTGTCGAACCGTTTACAGATCACCTGTAACGAGACAGCATACTGCCACAAGTTATCGATGAAATCAAAAAAACACTTGTATTTCAATTATTTATAGCGTTTGCTATGTTTCATTCCCTTGGCTATAACAGTGAGTAGATTAAGAGGGAAATGTGGAAACTGAAGCGTGCTTAATGAAGCCCTGTTTGATGTTACGTTGATGTTACGTTGATGCGGCGCTAACTCCGACGAACGGGTCATCGGTATTCTTCTTTAGGCATGTAGGGTTCAGTTTGGATATCGAAAATTATTTTACTTTAAGGTGATTTTTTATAGCCCTCTCTGTGGTAAAGGGACTTGACCACGTTGACAGGCCGCTATGAGCGAACAGCGGAAGTTCAGATTGCCAGGTAAGATCATATAGCCATTTTCAGCCAGGGAAATCAGCCCGATGACAAAGAACGATCGACAGGCCTACAGATTTTTGTAGTTTTAAGATGTAATCCGTAAAAACCCCTTAAGATTCCAATTGATTAGTCGACACTAATCTAGTATTTTCAATTCAAGGTACATGTTAAATCACGTGTAAGTTATAAAATAACAGGAATTTTAATGGCGGACCATAAAATACTCCTCACTACTAATAGTAATGAGGTCATTAGTAAAAAATCATATTGGTCAATGTTCTATTATGCGATAATTTCCACAATTAGGCAGCAGAAAACATTAACTACTCCGTGGGATGATAAATTAAAAAGCCTTCAGTCTTATAAGGGCCAATTGATTGACAGCTCTTTCTTTAGCAATATGATTGGTTCAATAAAAAATCATGGATTTGAGTATCTCATGGTTGAGTTTTTACGCACCGAGGAAGGTTGGTGGGCTTTCGAGGATTTATGTGAGTCCATACTTGAAGACCATGGTATATGTGATTTTAATATCAAATACTATAATATTACAAAAACTGGGGTCGATTATTCTCTTTATGAAAAACAATTAAAACACAATACACAAAACGTTAATTTTTTGCTCCCTGGTAAAAGCACGCTAAAACAATCATCAATTGTCACACCTTTGAACGGGAATTTCGAAGACATCTATATTAGAATGATAAAAAACTCTGACATTTACATTGAGGTTTCTGATGGGCATGAGCGTTTTTCATTTGTAGGTGAAGTTGAAGGAAATGATGGTGATAAAATGCTTAGGCCAGGTTTTTTTAAAGGTATAAAGGGACTGTATAGTACGTTTGGTATCTGCGCATCGGATAGAAAAAGATACAGTTCGGTTCTTATTGATGAGCCGGTGAAAGTTCTTTGGGCTCCAAATACAGGACACTGGATTTTACATTTTAAAAAATCAGATGAATTTTATTTAGATTATATTACGGCCGCTGAAAATATGAGGAAACTTGTAAATGGCCATCACTCTAATTTAATGAAGGAGTTAAGAAATGATCCAGACCATCAATCCGTACTTCAAATAATAAATAATAACTGGCAATCAGATGTTACTTATTTGCTAAATTTGCTCATAGAATCCATTTCGTACATTAATGGTGATAAGGAAGTGTATAATCTAGATATTCTACCAGATAATTCTTTAGCATTTACCCCTTCGCAACTTATTATGTCTACTGGGAAACAGTATTACAGTACTATTAAAAAGTAGCTAATCCATTATGAGTGACTTGGTTTTCGAAGTATCATTCCCAATGATATACCCATCAGTCTACCACCATAATGATTGGCTCTTAAATTAAATTACCTCTTTCAGAACTCACTTTCTGATCGATTGCATTTGCAATGCAGATTGCCTTAGGTAATTATTCAGGTTGAAGAAGGATCTGTTTAACACATAAATACTGGAATTTCTCACACCTTATCAAAATTTCAATTCTAGTAATATATTTTCAACGACACATCAATTTTCCTGTAAGAATAGATCATATACAGTAATCTTCTTAGGATATTTAGATATGTCCGCTCCTGGCACAAAGCGGACAGACAGACAGACTGAGCTGAAGGTCCGCTATGAGCGAAGAGCGTACATTGGGCTTGGAGGATATCTGAACTATTCTCCGGAAATTATCTAATAAGCGAATGGTATGGATTACAGGCATGCTTGCAATTCCCGACAAACTATAAACAGCATGAAGTCGCGATTTTTTCTACAATTGGATAAAGTTTTCAACTTTTCGGTCGTTAATTATTTTTTAGATAGATTTTTCCAGGAGAAGAGCAATGGCATTTACCGTCGGTGAAAACTATGCGTTCAGGGACATACAGAAGCGTTATAAATTCCTGAAACCGGGCAAAAAGGGACTGTCGCAGGGCGGTTTTTTAAATCCCTCGCGTGGCAATTCCTCCACATTAATTCGCGCCATCTTTGCGCGCAGAGAGGTCAATGGACCTCTGGATAATCTATTGTTCGTTTCTGGCGATAATGAGTACCGAAACTACTTCACCCGTCTTGAGAAAGTGCAAAAGGAATGTAGCCCATTCTTCTATTTTAAAGAAAAGAATGGCGAGTGGTCTTATATGGGGCACAGTAAGGTGGATCGTTTACTGGAGCCCGACTCAAAAGAATTAACCCTCTTGCTTGATGAAATGGGTTGCACGTTGGAAACGGTTGATGAGGTGGATGGCAAACCATTGTGGCAGCTTACAGCATTTGGAGTGCAAGGTTTTATCAGACCGCGTAGACTGGAATTTATAGTGGTCTTAGAGCAGGATGCGTAGCTAACTGTCTTTGTCATCAAATATGTCTGTGGGGCGTTCAGTAACGTCATTTTCAGTATGCTATATCAAGAAGAAACATCACCGTTGTTCGTCGTTTGACGCGACATCACTATAACGAGATGTTCCGCAGACCAACGATGAATTGCTGAGGCCGGTACAGAGACACCTATCGCCAGTAAGATCGAAATTACATCTCGAAAAAAGTGATGCGTTATTATCTGGCTCTATACTAATTCGCCCCTATCGGCCTGACTTAGCCTTGCTCCGAGATTTCCTTCGTCATTTATAGAGGGTGATTTCAGAACAACGCGTCTTTATAGGGATGCCCTCACGTTTCTGAAGAAGAAATGCCAAAGATCACAACGTATTAATTAACAGTGAGCAGGTCAGCATCATATAACATATGTTGAGCCCTTATAGTGAAATAGTAAAAGCCCCTTGCGAAGGGGCCTGATTAAGAAAAATTATAGAGAGCTTTTTTTAGCCCCATCGATCTCAGCCTGGCAAACATCATCATTTTTAAATGTATACTGAAGGTAAACATACCCCTGCGCAGAACTGTTCGCTCTTGCTTCAATAGAAATAGCACCAATGTTATTTTTCAGCGGCGTTTCCTGCGTTCCCTTCCAGGTAGCTGAAAGGAATCGTTCCTTTTTGTTAAGCCCCATCATCCAGTCCTGAGGTTCTTTCCAGATAGAACCTGACAGTAAAAGGTCTGTGGTTTCAGCCTTTCCATAAAGCGAGCTTAACGAGCTACTCAACTCTTCAAAGCGAGATTTCAAGGCAAGCCCATAACTATCAGTATCAATGTTTTTACCGACAGCTCTGATTTGGCATAAGCCTGCTTTAGGCGAGATCAACAAACCATACATTTCAAAATCAGCGTTGGGCTTCGGTAACTTATCGGAAGTATAGAGATTTACGCTAAGCTTGTTTTCCCAGTACAGCATTGCTGCATAATAGTTACAACATACAATACCTTATAGAAAGGTCTTTCCGGCCCTTCGGGCCGGGCTGCGGCGCTTTTCAGGGGGAAGGTGTGCAGTGTTGTTACCGCTGTGCACTGAGGCCGATAAATGGTGAAGAGGGGCTGTTTGCTTCAAAATCGCGAAGGGGTATCAGGTGTTGAGATATTAACTCTTAACGTATGTTGTAACTAATGATTGTCCTTTTATCATGCCGTCCGGTCCTCTCTTACTACAGCTGGAGCCAAACTAAGGATCAGGAGAGAGCCGAAAAACCGGGGCAGCCGACTTACGCCCTGCCCCTTCTGAAACATTACTCGGCAAACCGGGCCAGCAACTCGTTTGCGGCCAGCTGGCCAAGTGCATTCGCCGCGAAGGGGCTGTCACCCGTCAGTACGTTACGATCTTTGTGTACAGTCCCCTTGATGTCGCTATTAACAATGTTCATCCCCATTTTCTGCAGGGCCTCACCGAAGTACCAGGTCAGATGCCCCGGCATATATCCCATCGCAGGGGTTTCTTTGTCTGCACTGTCAGGGAAGGCGCACACTGAATAACCACTCAGCGGATTGTCTCCCTGGCGCAAGGACAGAAACGCGGCAGGGCCATGACACAGTGAGATGAGGACACGATCTGCCTGCATGGCCCAGCGCAGGGTGTTCGCCACGTCCTCGCTCCCGGGCAACCCTATCAAGGCGCCATGCCCGCCCGGAATGAAGACCGCGGCATACTCATTGTCTTTCGTCAGCCGGCTGACAACATCAGATAGTTTTTGCGGGATCCTGAATTTCGACAGCGTCTCCCGAAAGAAAGGCATAATAAGTTCATCTTCACGGGGCATCGCCCAGTACTCGAATTTTGCCATCTGCCCCGATAGGGTGGCCACGTCAAAATCGAACCCAGCTGCCCGCAAATGATATAAGGGCAAAAGGGTCTCAACTGGATGGTTTCCCGTAGAAAATAGTGCCCCGGTATCGGTTGGCAGATAGCGTTCATCCGCTGCAATCACGAGTATCTTTTGGCTGCCAGTGTACCGCTTCAGATAATCTGCCCCGCTGAGGTCGGAGACAGGGCTGGTAAACTGACTGAGCGAATACGAGGAGGGAAAAAAGGCATTCTCTTCAGCAGGATCAATTTGTGGCTGTTTACGGGCATCGTCAGTCATGGTTCATCCTCATCCGGAAAAATGAAAGCAACCTGCCGTAGCTATAAGGACATTCCTGTTGTCCGCAGGCGCCTGAGACTGCTAAGCGTAGCAGTCCTGGCAGTACTGATAAGGGTAAATAATCCGCATTCTGCAACCTGTCACCCCAGCGCGTCACATTCTGTCCGGATTCCGGGCAGACGGTTTACCGTAAGCTTACTTCATCTCGGAAGGAGAAATTCGCCCCAGCTATTAACACCTGAAATACGTATAACCGCCATCAATACGACAGGCCGTGCATTTCCCTCAGCGGTGAGGCAGGGTTAGTGCGTCATCCGGTCATTGTGAGGTCGAACTCGCTGGCTAAAGGAGATGCTGATACAGGTTATTCGCCAGGTATCACGATGCGGTCATCTCCTGGCGGTTTCTGAGCCACATTCTGCATTAATTTCTTCTTCAATAACCGACGATACGTTGTGTTAAACCAGATTTTTAAACTTGCGCTTAATCATAATGCCCTGAGGAGTACAGTCTTTTGATTCTGCAATCTGTAGCTGCACTGTACGCGTTATAACAGTGGCTGGCGTCTTCAACCTCCCGCTTGCAGCGTCCGAAGTCATGAAAGACCGTGTCAGGTGTTTGACCATCTCGCGTATCTCACTGTTATGATGGATATGAGCGAGCATAGTGGGTAAAAATTTCACGCCCGCCAGGACCGTGGCTGTCGTCAGTAAAAGAACGGTCATCCTAAACCGCATAGCGTTTCATTCCTGCTTATCCACGTATTTTTCAGTGCTCTTCAGCCCGGTTTTCATGCGTTCCCACCTATCGGTCGTTCAGTAAAAGTGTCTCAGGATATAAGCCATTCTTTCAACACGGTATCAACCATCCCTTTCACACGGGGATATACTCGAATCTCAGCATCCGTTTTAAGACGATTCGAGACGCTTTCAGCTGTCAGGCGGGGTAAAGAAGGACAACAGCGATCAGTGAGTAGGAGGTTCGACACAACCCGCAGCGGAGTAATCGTTTTGGCGAGGCTTTTACACTCAAGTAAGGAGAAATATCTTCCGGGTAACAATCGCTGATGTTTCATCACCCAGCCAGACATAAAAAAAAGGGCGCTTTCCGGGGGAATCGCGTCCTTAAATGAAGCATGTAACTTTAAATACTTTTTCGCTTTCAGCCCTATCTTACACCCTTCGGAACAAACTTAACCTGCCATATATGGCACAGACGGATCACATCAGAAAGGCATCATGATGTAACTTCCTGAACAAGATTGCCTTCTCCTGCCAAGTTGTTTCGTCAATCGGCATCGTTACCCTGCAATGCTATCCAGTATGACGAATCGCGCTGTGGGCAGGACTCTGCAGCGGCTCATCCGATGGAGCAGACAGCAAGCAATGACCCTAAACACATGCGACGCTGTACCAGATATGATGAGCATTACTTGCGCATCCCGTTAGACTTAGGAAAAGTGTCGGGGCGTACCCTACTGTAACTGACACTTTCGCTGTCAGCGAACATCTCAATGCTGTCGATGAAACTCAGGATACCCTGCGCCATGCTTTCCTGTCCGTATCCTGATGATTATCGCGTAGTCAGCATGCCCGATTATGGAGATTGTGAGCCCGTAGCCGCCGCTGTTAAAAACGTTTAGTGCGCAGTGGATATTGACACCTGAAGCATAAGGGAGAACGGAGGAGTCCCCCATGATGCGCATGGCCAGTCACGTCGGTGAAATAGTGGTTCAAATCCCGTGACAACGGCATGGATTTACGAATAATGACGTTAAGTTGAGGTCATCTTAAGCAGAACAGATGAAAAAACGGAACACTACAATACTGATAGTCAGCCTTATCGTCCCGTTCTTGCTGTGTATCTTACTGTCTGTCGGAATGGCTCTCCGTGAGCTGAAACGGGATACCGCTGTGACAGCGGATATCCTGCTGAGCCAGGTTGATCATGTAACTAGGATTGCCCGGCATGCAACCCGCGTCACGGCCGGGATGGCGGACCGTCCGTGTGCAGATATTCTTGAAAACATAACTGCAACCGGTGCGTTTACGCCCTATCTCCGCA
Source organism: Enterobacter sp. ECC-249 (assembly GCF_043965265.1). Classification (NCBI taxonomy): domain Bacteria; kingdom Pseudomonadati; phylum Pseudomonadota; class Gammaproteobacteria; order Enterobacterales; family Enterobacteriaceae; genus Enterobacter; species Enterobacter sp. ECC-249. The sequence continues at coordinate 44,308 of NZ_CP143662.1, read as the reverse complement.
GCACAGGCCTGATACGTGATGACGCACTGGTGTGCTCCTCTGTGACAGGCGCTCGCGTCAAGAATGTTAGGCAGATGTATGGCACTTACCTGGATGCTAGGACTGGAGACAACAAAATTTTCGTTCTTCCCGGTACCCTCAGCGTTCCCGGGCAGGAAGCCATTATCTATGCGTCGCGCACGGACAATGGCATGATTGCCTTCAGCGTGGTCGATGCCCGGTACTTCATCGACCTGATGGATTCTCTCGACTATGAAAATCATGCGGTCTTGCATCTGCAGTTCAGCAGCGGGCCGGCCATCTCCTCTCCGGATAATGCCGGCCAGCATACGTTCGCCTTCCGGTCGGAGTTCCGCTCACAGGCCAGTCAGGCTCGCCTGCAAGTAGCGATCCCCCTTCAGTCACTTCGCCATTACGTTCTGCGTAATCTGCTGTTTCTGGGGCCGCTATTTCTTTTGGTTTCCATGGCGGGAATTTATCTCTGGCGACGCTGGCAAACCCGGCAGATGTCTCTAGCTGAAGAGCTCGAAAAAGGGATCGCCCAAGGAGAGTTTTCAGTACATTATCAGCCGGTGTGTGAAACGACATCGGGTTCGTGTACTGGTGCGGAAGCCCTGATGCGCTGGCAGCGCCGAGATGGAAAAAATATTTCACCCGCCGTTTTTATTAGGGCGGCGGAGGAAAACGGAATGATCACTCCTCTGACTCGGCACCTGTTCGAGCTTATCATTAGGGACGTTGAAGGCTGGAAGATATCCGCTCCGTTCCATCTCGGCGTCAATATTGCTGCCGCTCACCTGCAGCAACCGAGCTTTATCACGGATGTGCTCAGACTGTGGGTTGCCCTCGACCAGAATTTCCGCCTGATGCTGGAGATCACTGAGCGCAGCTTAGTAGAAGACACCTCCCTCGCAGCAGAAAAACTCAATGCCCTACGCGAAAAGGGATGCCAAGTCGCCGTGGATGATTTTGGCACCGGCTATTGCGCCTTGAGCATGCTTCAGAGCCTACCGGTGGACTACCTGAAAATTGATAAAAGCTTTATCGATACCCTTACCTCCGCCGGTGCAGATACGCCCATTCTGGACACGATTGTTGTGCTCAGCCAGCGGCTCGGCCTGGCCACTATTGCGGAGGGGATTAGTACTGCCCATCAGGTAGAATGGTTGCAGGCTAACAACGTGCCTTATGTTCAGGGCTATTTTTACGCCAGACCGATGCCTGCAGCGGCCTTTTATCAGTGGTATACCGAACAAAGCGCCCAAACTCTGCCGGCTCGCAAAATTACTACACTCTCGTAATACCCTAGTTTCAGGAATATTGTGTCGCCGCGATACGCAGCGCTATGCTGTACGCGGATATCGCGGTTAACGAGCATCAGGAATTGACTCAAACTTTTTTTGCTGGTTGGAAGCCAGCAGTACTCTGCTGTTGTGCAATGGCAGATGAGTCTGCTTTTCGAGCTGTTCACTTCAGCGGAACGTTCACTACAAGATAATTCGGTCGATCGCCGAGTTTAGCAATGATAGCCTGTCGAACCTGCGCGTAAATATCCTGGTTGAGCGTCAGCGTGACGGACTGAATGCTTAAACTGAATGACTCAGCCCAGCGCATAAAACCGCTACATTCATGCTGAAAAGCAAAGTCGATACCCACTACAGAAAGGTTCAACGTCCCTTTCACCACCCACCCCGTCGCAACGATTAAAACACCGTCATTTTTATCAAGCGCAGCCCCCTTCCAGACGGTCATAGCCTTGCCATTAACTGGAAGTTCCTGACTGGCCTTTATGCTGGTTCCGGTAATCATCTGAACATTTTCAGGGACGAGAGGACTCACAATCTCTATCCAGTCAGCCGGAGATGGTACGGTCGTCGTTGAATTTTTTGACGCATTTATCGTCCAGCCCACCACCCCAAGCGTGGCGGAAAAGGTTTTTAACCAGTCGAGGGTAGCTGAATTGCGGTTAAATTTTTTATCGGCGGCAAGCTGGGCAAACAGGAATGAATTACTAATATCATTCTTATTTTGTTCTGAAAGCGACATATCAAAAGCGATCAGCGCACCCTCGTTAATTTGTGCGCTGCCCTCATTACTGCTTTCGATGCTAGCGGAATTATCACTATTGAAATTTACTCGCAATAATTCCTCCCGAGAGGAAACATCAGAGAGTTGAATTTCTTCCAGAAAAGAGGACATATAAACCTCACATTCATTATGATTGACCATATTCAGAAAACATCAGCCCACATTTTAGAACTCACATCATTTATCCACACTGTGGGCTGATATAGTTTTACTATTACTCATAAAAAAGGAAGTAGATTTAAATATCAATATCAGCGACGAGTTGTTTAGCGCGATCCCCAAGTTTATCGATAATGGCATTGCGTACCTGAGAATAAATACTTTCATTGAGAACAAATTTGTTTGCTGCTCGCTGGATCTGAATAGAGTTGGACTGCCAGGTCCACCACAAGAATCGGGTTTCGCTGTGGCTGGCATTAAACTGCATACCATCCAGGATCATTACCACGTCACCATTAGGCAGGGCGTCGACCGGGAATATCTGAAAATTACCATTATTCCCGGAGTTTGACTGCGAATCCCAAATAAGCATTTGTTTTGAGTCGTCGGCCAGAGTTCCCAGTGCTTTCATTGTTTCCGCCACCATGGCAACTTCTGTTCCTGTTGCAATCGCAGCAATGATGCCTAGAACAGCTTCATCCAACTTGACCGTTGTCCCACCCGATTTATACGTATCGAATGCAAATGCGGGTTGATTCCATCCAATGGTACCCAGTACATCGGTGTATTTCCTGTACCACGCCATCGGATTTTCAAAGCGATCGGTGGCTTTATTCGCCGCGAGCTGAGCAAACAGGGTCGAATTTTGTACATCAGCCTTGTTCTGGCCAGAAAGATTTTGCGTAAACGAAGTCAGGCTACCTGCATTCACTTGGGCGCTTTGTTTATCGTCCTGGGGGAGACTTAAGACGGAAGAACTCACCCTTCCCCCACGCAATTTATCCAGTAGTTCGCCCAGATCGTCATCAGTAGGAAGTAATGTATCCGCAATAAATTGTATTTTAGTATCAGTTGACATCATTTTCTCTCCGGTTACTGTATAGCGCAGCTGATCACCCTAAAACGGAGTGGCTGCATAGGTTATCTTCAATATCAGTACGATAAAAAAGATTATTTCTGAATATAAAGGGATTACATTAGAAAGTAACTTAACTATTTCGTACCTGCTTTAAGTGGAAACATCTGCCATGCCCCTTTGATATTCTTCAGTTCAATGTTGCTAATCAGGCAATGATTGGGATTATTGGGCAACGGATCTGCTATCACAGTTGCATTTTTATTAATCAAAGTCGATGCATTCGCCCCACCCGCCTGCTTCCATTCCTTAGAACGATTGGGATCGGTTTTGATTAATGCCAGGACCTTATCCTCATTAACACCCGAGTTCTCTTTCGAACATAAAGCTGACACGTTTTGTAATTTTCCGGGATATCCATCCTGCCCGGCATAATTGGCATCAGTATTCGCGGCCCCATAACGCACGACCAGAGCACCTTTAGGGATTTGGCTCACTTCCGCATATGTTGAAGCAGACATCAGTACGAAAGAGGTGACCAGTAACATACTTTTTATTTTCATAATTTCCTCTTCTAACTATTAGCATGATAATTTCCGGGGTAATTATTTAATATATTCAATCGTATCAACACCCTCACCCAAAGATTGCCTAGCGAGAAATATTTAATATATTCTAATGCGAAATCATTAGATGCGACTGAATACCTGATAAGTGTGGTGCAAATAAATTATTTTACCAAATAATATTTATTTTGTTATTTCAGGTAATTGACAGAAACACCTTTCGATATATTATATTTCAACCAGGCAAACACGCCAATAAAAACATAACCAGATCATTATTTCATAAATAACAGTTCAGCTTCACGTCCTGTTTGACATAAACACCACAGAACAGCTCATAGCCAGACTATCCATATCAAGAGTTAATTCGTTGAGTATGTGGTTTTTTCCCACGAGACCGTTTTCCGTCAGGGCACTCTGGTTTTCTGTATTGTAATAAACAACCGACATAACTTACCTGCTATATTTATTAAGGATTTTTCCTTCAGGCCCAAAAAGTAGATATATCTGAGTCATGGTTGATCCGTTAGCTTTACTGGGGAAAATTAAACTTAAAAAAATATTCCTGCTGGTTTTACGTGATTATTTTAACGAGATAATTCGCCATCATCCTTTCTGCGTAACACTTTTGAAACTGAACATGTGAACTAGCACCACAAACTTAAAATGTGTTAAATGCACACTTTGTCAGCGTTATACAGGGTAAATGTGAACACAGAATCACGTGAGGGAGAGAATGCCGGGGGCAGTTTTCAGAAATATGGATGTTACGGCAATTCAGAAGCCTTTTCATCATAAAGTCAGAAATGGGGGCCGCGTATCAAGTCGCCGTCCGTTCCTGCTGGCACTCACGGGACGATTTTGTTACCGGGTTTATTCCTGCCCAGACGATGATGCCGTCACCTTTAAATATCATGATTATCTTTTATTTTTACGCGCCAACGCCGGTAACATTCTTACAAGCGTATTGTCGCGTACAACGTAGTGATGGAATAACGCTGCAAGCGCATGAAGACCGATAAGAAAATAGCCTGCATTGGCGATCAGCTCATGCCACTCTTTCAAATTGTGCTGAATATTTTTGTTGGCTACTGTGGCCACTGGTAGTGTTATTCCGAAGAATGACCACGTCACCTGCCCGTAATAAAGGGAGACGAGACCAAGAGACGGGAGAACGAGAAACATCAGGTAGAGCAACCCGTGCGTGATTTTTGACGCTACCTTCTGCCAGCGGGGCGGAGGGGGCAGAATATCGGGATCCCGATGGGTGATTTTTAAAAGGACTCTGCCTGCCATAAGCAGCAGGACAGTTACTCCTGCCGTGTAGTGTACGGCAGCCATCGTCGTGCGGGCCGCGCTGCCTTTTGGAGCAAAACCTTTTAACTCCATTGCAGCGTATGCCATCACTATGGCTAAAAATACCAACCAGTGGCAAATTATCTGGCTTCTGGAAAAAGTTCTTTTCATTACGATCACCCACGTGGATGTTTTTATCTTTTTTAAAGATCATTCCTTAAGAATACCTTAATAAAGAATCGCCCATCAAAAATCACAAAAATAAATCGCTCTTAAGGTTGCCATAATATTAATGCCTCACATTGATAAGACTCTAATAAGAGGTCTCACCATGCGAATCATGTCACCTTACACACTTAAATGGCTTCACGGCGAAGACGAACATAATGAAATTTCTGCGTTAATTCGTGAAAATTATCATCGGGTTTATCACGCCTGTATCTCCCGTTGCATGCCGTGGCTTATCGGCCTTTACGATGCAAATGGTGAACTTAAGGCTGCCAGCGGGGTACAGGTTGCCTCTCAGGGCCCACTCTATCTCGAAAAGTATCTCGAGGATTCCATCGAGACGACTCTATCGTCACGTATCTCACAGCCCGTTCCTCGCGCCACCATTGTTGAAATCGGCAATTTTGCGGCGTGTGACGGTGCCAGCGCTCGCATAATGTTTGCGGCCCTGTGTCAGGTCCTGACCGAATACCATTTTTCATGGATTGTTTTTACCGGCACGAAAAAAATCCGTAATACCTTCCATCGCCTGAATTTGCATCCAGTCGCCCTGATGCCTGCAGACCCAGCTCGCCTGGGAAAAGCAGCCCATGAGTGGGGTAAATATTACCAGTACGATCCGCAGATTATGGCCGGTGAATTAGCCGGCGGTCACACAGCACTGACCCAGGGCAGTCTGTTGATGACGTTGGTCAGTTCGCTGCCGGAGGCCCCCTGGCTTAATCTATCGGGAGAACATCATGTTTCTTAATGCACTGAAGCAGCAGGCACTTCGATATCCGGATAAAACGGCGCTGAAGGGCGAGACCAGAACGTGGAGCTGGGGGCAATATTTTGAGGCCGTCACGCATGCTGCCACGCAACTCAGCTCTCTGGGTATCAGCAGGCTGGCGCTTGAACTCGATAACGGCCCGGAATGGGCGATTATCGATCTCGCCTGCCTGTCCGCAGGGATCGTGATTGTGCCTGTCCCGCCTTTTTTCTCAGAAACGCAAAAAGAATGGGTGCGTGCTTCCGCTTCAGTTGATGCCCAGATCGGCGGGGAAACGATGTCCGGATGGCGCAGACACGCCTTTCCTTTTGGTCGACTGCAGATAAGGCCATTACCTGCCCCATCCCCCTTGCCAGTGGGCACGGCCAAGATCACCTATACCTCCGGTACAACGGGCGAACCCAAGGGTGTCTGCCTGAGCCTGAATGGGATGTTCTGGAGCGCGCAGACACTAGCTGACGCGCTGGCTCCGATCGCCCTCAATAGGCACCTGGTCAGTCTGCCGCTCAGTATTCTGCTTGAGAATTTGTGCGGTATCTATATCCCCTTACTGTTGGGTGCAGAGACAGTAATACTACCGACCGCGCGGACAGGCTTTGAAGGGTCCAGTCAGTTCAATCCCCAATGCTTTTTACAGGCATTAACGGCATGGGCACCGGAAAGCCTTGTTCTGGTACCTGAAATTTTACGCGTGCTGGTTCATCTGCATCAGACGATTCCGGAAAGCACGCGATCCTTGCGTTTTGTCGCGGTGGGTGGCGGAAAAGTGCCGACGCCAGTAATGGAAGTGGCAGCACTGGCGGGCTTACCCGTTTTTGAAGGATATGGGTTGTCAGAGTGTGGTTCCGTTGTAGCGCTGAATCTGCCTGGCGCTTCAAAAAGGAAAAGTGTCGGCAGACCTCTGCCCGGCATCCACGTGACCGTCGATGGCTCAGGGCAGCTGCGCGTAATGAGCCCTGCCAATGCCCAGGGGTATTTAGGGGAGGAGCCAGTGGGGCCGGGAGTGGACACAGGCGACCTGGCAACAATTGATGAAGACGGGTTTATCCACATAACCGGACGACAGAAAAACGTTCAGATTAACGCATATGGCCGTAATTTTTCCCCGGAATGGCCTGAAGCAGAAGCGATGGCATGTCCAGCCGTACGCCGCGTGGTGATTTTTGGTGACGGTTTGAGACACAACATTGCGCTGGTCGATGCTTTTGATGGTCAGCAGGAGCTGGCGCGTCAACAACTCATGCAGATATCCGCACGCCTGCCTGACTATGCCCGGTTCCATCGTTTGCTGTTTACCAGTGAAATATCCTCTCCCGCGATGATCACGGCTAACGGCCGCCCTAAACGAAACGCCATCTGGCAGTCCCTGAAACACACCATTCTCGCATGCAGTGAGGAGGAAGACCTATGAGCTTTTATCAGGAATTACAAAACCAGACCTCAGCCGAACGTCAACGCTTACTTGCCTCTCCGGCCATTGCGCGCTGTAAGGCGGGCGATATCTCGCGGGAGATGTACATCGCCTTTTTGACGCAGGCGTATTATCACGTCAGCCATACCGTTCCATTGTTGATGTGTGCCGGCAGCCGGCTTCCTGCATCGCATGAAGCCGTACGCGGCGCAATTGCAGAATACATTGATGAAGAATACGGGCATCAGGAGTGGATACTCAATGATATCCGCGCCTGCGGGGGGAATGCGGAGGCCGTGAGAAACGGCGTACCGGGACTGCCCATCGAAATGATGATCGCTTATCTCTACTACCGTATCGAGAGGGTCAATCCGATGAGTATCTTTGGCATGGTGCTCGTTCTGGAAGGAACCAGCGTATCCATCGCCTCAGCCGTTGCAGCGCAGCTGGAGAAGACGCTGACCCTGCCGGAACAGGCGACAACCTACCTCCGTTCTCATGGCGAACTGGATCAGGGGCATCTGCAATTCTTTGCCTCTCTGATGGATTCAGTCACCGATAAAAGAGATCAGGACGCAATCATCCATACAGCGCGTCGCATTTATCATCTCTATGGTCAGATGCTAGATCAGCTGGGAGAAAGCACTAATGAATCTGCTTAACAAAACTGTTCTGCTTACTGGCGCCAGTGGGGGGATCGGTCAGGCGCTGGCAAGAGAACTGGCCCAGAGAGGCGCGAGGTTGTATCTCGTCGGACGCAATGATAAGGCAATGTCTCTGCTGAAGAATACCCTTCAGCATCCGGAGAGGCACAATACCGTGCTGATGCAGAGCTATTCCGACGACGAAATTTCGGCGCTGGCCGGTCGGCTTTCACAGAATGGCGGACTGGATATTCTGATCAACAATGCAGGAAGTAGCCGTTTTGCCCTGTTTGAACAGCAATCCTTTGACGACATCCGCGAACAGATCCGCACCAATATAGAAATCCCGGCCCTGCTGACCCGGGCCTTACTGGAAATAATGAATGCGCCAGGTATCGTGCTGTATATTGGTTCAATTTTTGGGGAGATTGGTCATCCAGCGTGGAGCGTCTATAGCGCGACCAAGGCTGCGACACACCGTTTTTCCGAAGCCCTTGACCGTGAATTACAGGGAAGCGGTATTACCGTTCTTTATGCTGCGCCGCGTGCAACGGAAACTTCACTGAACAGCATTCATGTTAATGCTCTGAACAAAAAACTCGGGAACAACACTGACTCGCCCGTCCAGGTAGCAACCCAGTTGGTGCGGCTGCTTGAAACGGAACAGAAACGGTATCGTTTTGGCGTAATGGAGCGTCTGTTCGTCAAAATTAATGCATGGTTTCCAAACGTCGTCGACGGCGCGTTAGGAAAAAAACTGCCTGTCATTCAGGAGTTCGCCCGTAAATCCCTGAAAGGAGAAGACAAATGAGAACCCTGAATGTACTGCTGATTATGTCTGTTTTTCCGACTGCCGCCTTCGCGGAAACGTCATTAGAGAACTTACAACACGACTGGTCTGTGTGCCAATACCAAACGTTGGAAGCCAAAAAAGAAAACTGCTTTAGTTCACTTAGTCAGAAAGCCCATCAGGCAAGCCAGTTAAAAAACAACACTAACGCCCCTCTTTTGATTTGGAGCGCAATAATTGATAGTAGCTGGGCTGGCGCCAAAGGTGGTCTAGGTGCTCTGAGCCTTGTTAAAGAAGCCCGCAATAACCTGGAGAAAGCGATTGAAATTGATCCCAACGCTCTTCAAGGTTCAGCCTGGACAAGCTTGGGTGCTCTTTATTACCAGGTCCCCGGTTGGCCAATCGGTTTTGGTGATAAAGACAAAGCTGATGAGATGTTGAAAAAAGCGCTGGCCATCAATCCTGAGGGTATCGACCCTAACTATTTCTATGGTGATTATCTTTTAAAAGAGAAAAAAACAGATCAAGCCCGCCTCTATCTAACAAAAGCGCTAAAAGCACCACCTCGTCCGGGGCGCGAAATCGCTGACAGTGGTCGCCGCCATGACATTGAGAGAGACCTGGCAAGCATTCCATAGAAACAATATCGATAAATCTTATACCGTTCAGCCTTCAAGGGCTGGACGGTAGATGCTTCTAAGTTCAGTCGGACAGCTTTGCGAAGTACCCCACAGATTTTTTTAAGATGTCCCGTTCATCAGCAACCCGCTTCAGCTCTTTCTGAAGACGGCGGATCTCGGCCTGAGCATCTGACTGTTCTTTATTAGTGAAAGAAAACGGAGCGTACTTCTTTCTCAAGGCATAAAGGCTGTGGGTGGTGATATCGAGGCTTATTGTAACGTTGGAAACAGAATAACTACGATCAACAACCTGTTTGACTGCTTAAACTTCAAACTCTTTGGGATAACGCTGAGCGCTTTTTTTTAGTGTCTGTTAAACCTGTGGAGATTCACGGACAACACCATTTAAAGAAGGCATCATTGATAATGTCGAGACAGTCATGCTAAAAAAATGTATAAATTTTGTTTTTCATTGACGATAAACAAGGGATGTTAATGATTGAGATTGAGGAAATAAAAATAAAGTATCCCGGCGCAGATGCCTGGCAAATGGGTGACAGCCCGGAACTCGCTAGTGAGCTTGCGGACCTGATCAAAAAAGGGATTAAAACTGCCTCTTGCGGATCTTTTGCCTCTTTCCAGCAGGAGGAGTCTGCCCCGAAAATTGGGAGTTATAACATTATTCTTGATGGCCAGAATGTTCCTGTCTGCGTTACCAGACTGGTTTCAATGCGGTTGGTACGTTTTTGTGATGTGACTGAGGCGTTCGCCCGCAAGGAAGGTGAAGGCGATTTAAGCCTTGAATACTGGCAGAAAGAGCATAAGAGATTTTTCACCCGCGAATGTCATTTTTCTGAAGATATGGAATTGATCGCAGAAGAGTTTGAAGTGGTTGAGATACTGTGAGACAAGGTAAACGGACTAAGGTGTATCCCCCTTACGCCACGCTTGAAAGAATGGGTATAACTTCCCCCTGAAGCGCTTCGTCTTAGGCTCGAAAATATTGCTGATAATGAACGCTTGCCGTTCAAAGAGGCATTCCTAAGTGATTAAGATGCTGAGCTTGAGTCCCCCAGAATTGCAGCGAAGAAGCTGCGTGGTATATCTGATTGTTACAAGATTAAGCTCTGAGCTTCAGACTATCGTCTTGTATATCAAGTTATAGAAGAGAAAGTTGTCGCCTTCGTGATTTCAGTTGGAAAAAAAAGAACGCTCAGAAGTATATAGCGAAGCGATAAAACAAATTCTCAGAAACAAAGCATGGCATCTCTGTTTTGCTGTGAATGAAGACTTATGCTTTGCGTTGACACACTGATAAGGGTAAATAATCCGCTTTCTGCAACATTTCTCCCGTACTCCGCCAGATAAGAGGCCCATTCAAAAAAAGTACAGGAAAATATTACCTCTCCATTTGACGACATTAAAAGGCACCATAAATTATGGTGCCAATGGATCTTTAAATAACAAAGTTATCAGTCATCTGCTTCAGAGACCTGGATTGTTCACTAAGCGACTGAGATGCGGCAGCAGACTGCTCAACGAGCGCAGCATTTCCCTGCGTCACACCGTCCATTTGTGTCACAGCGGTACTGATTTGCATAATCCCCTGCATTTGCTCTACTGAGGCCATAGAAAGACTATCCATTGACTGTGCCAGTGAAGCAACATTGGTTGCAGCACGTAAAATTGTCTCTGCTGTCTTAGAGGCTACAGAAACGCCATTATCGACATTATCGACTGCGTTCTCAATTAAGGAGCCGATTTCTTTTGATGCACTAGCGCTTCTCTGCGCAAGATTTCTCACTTCTGTGGCGACAACAGCGAAACCTCTCCCATGCTCACCAGCGCGTGCAGCTTCTACCGCAGCGTTCAATGCAAGTATATTTGTCTGGAAAGCAATCCCTTCAATGACACTCGTAATTTCCTTAATTTTAAGTGCATTTGCCGATATTTTTTGCATCGTTTCGCTCATTTCACCAACAGCAGACTCCCCTTCCCGGGCCAGCTCTTCTGTCTTTCTGGCGGACATAGCCGTATGTTCAGCAATTTCTGTATTGTTGCGAACGGTCATTGTTAACTGCTCCATACTGGCAGCTGTCTGTTGCAAAGCAGCGGCCTGTTCCTCAGTACGGGAAGATAACTCCATATTGCCCTGCTCGATTTCCCCGGCCGCAAGATCGACTGAAGAAACAGTGATTTTGATTTCAGTGACGAGCGATTTTAATCTCTGTTGCATGTTATCAAGAGCCATAAGCAGCTTGCCTGTTTCGTCCATTCGGTCGATTGTAATAACCGATGTAAGATCACCCGACGCGATGGTATCAGCCGTATTCACTGCATGCTTTAATGGATTGAGAATACTGCGTGATAACAAGGTACCCGCAAGAAGCGCGGTGACAGCGGCTGCGAGCAAGCCAATAACAATCATCATTCGCGTTTTAAAACGCTCATCAGCAAGGCGTGCCTGCCGCTCTGACATGATGCTATATTCATCACGCAGCGCTTCATTAATAACGTCACGGATACGATCCATTTGAGCTTTGCCGGAGTTGTGTTCAAGTCCAGAGATGAATGAATCCATATTGAGCGACCCTTTTGTAACTTCGTTCCTGTTCTGGATTAACGGAAGGGCAAATGAATTTTTCCATTCATCTTCAAGCTGAGAAATTTTTAAAAATTTATTTTGTTGTGATTGATTATCACTTGTGAGTGTTAAGAGCTCACTTACTCCGCGTCTAAACGCCTCATCCCCCTCAGAAAATGGCTGAAGAATATCCTGTTTACCCGTGAGTGCGAATCCACGGATGCCTGTTTCCATATTAATGAGGTTCTCTGTAACTGTGCGCAGATTATCAACAACTTTATAGCTGTGGACATTAAGTTTGCTAACAGCTGTTACCCTGTCGAAGCTCATGTAGAGCAATCCGCAGACAACTGTCATCAATACAACTATCACGCCAAATGCCATGGTAAGCCGGGTGCTGATATTGAGATTTTTGAACATTATTCTTCCTTAATGATTAGCATATGTTCATCTTCAAGAGATGAATGTAATAACGGCTTAATTTTTGTGGTTAATAAGAAAATGCAAATATTTTCCCACAGCAATGCTAATCGGCAGGTGAACCAATTTCTTTAGTGTTTAAGTAAATTAAAAAAAACATCAATTACAGTGTGACTTTAGATATTTAGCCCAACCCACAAGAATCAGATACAAACACTAAATGCAATTAGATTGTAATATTTTTGAACACCTTCATCTTTTTAGGATTACTCTAATATCATTATCTCATTAACTTGTGTGCTCAACAGAACCTTTTTAGGCTTAAGTAACGATCATTTATCCTTTTTAAAGGTGTAGCTCGATGAAAATCAGATTTATATTTAAAATATGTTTTTTATAACTTTTTTAACTTGCAATTATTTTAAATTCGCCATACGAAAAAAAAGCCATTACTCATTTCAAAATATGTCAAAACGAATCAAAATGCAACATTCCTTCAGCCTTGCCTGAGTAAGTACACAGTGCAGACCCTTTAATTGTCTGTAAGAAATCCTCATCTACCATCAGCCTCCATCCCATTAAACTTAGCTTCAAGGTTTACATGCTGCAGCCTTACGGCAGATACACTCCCAGATCACTTATGGAAAGGCCTTGTTTGTTCGGTAAATAAGTATCACTCAAATAATGTAACAGCTATTAATGTACTCCACTTCCACGCCAGACATCACTGATGGTTTCCACAGCCTCTTACCTGTACAGCCTCTTAGTATTTATTCACAAGCATCCGAAAGTGATGCTCTCGTTCGACGTTCTCGTGCAAGTGTGCTTCACCACAATGGTTCTGGCTTTTTATGCCTCAATACCCTACGTTGCAGGGAAGCATGGCCCGTCTTCCAGTAGCAGTGCGCCCCGTAATCCTGGGGGCTTCTCCACAGCTAATAAGGTTTTAACTGAATTTTAGCACCCAACAAATTATGAGCCGTCTTAGTATCCAGTTCTGAAGTTCTCCGGATTAATTTCAATACAACAGCTATCACCTTCAGACGGTTATTGCACCTCTACATTAATCATTAAAAAATTACACCCTCCGTTATAAACTAAATTATTTAACAAGGAAACCTAATAAAACGTCCATCCTTGAAAATATCTTAGCTGAAACGATTTTTTTATATTTTAACCCCACCCCAACAAAACACACAATTATATCAATCAGTTAACTTGTGGTTTCAGATTATTCTTGCGACAAGGATGGTTTTTCTCAAATATAATAGAATTTTTTTATTTCAGAATAATAAAAAACCATAACCAATTGACTTTAAAGATAAAGATTTATAGAAGCGGTGTATGTAATCCTACAGACAAATGATCTATTTACTCTGGCTTACACGATCTTTCACACCAAAAGCATGATCTTAGACAAAACAATTGACTGAAAACATTGCTTCATAAGAGAACTTTCAACCATGTAAAATGGAATCCACAACAGTATACTGGCGATATTTTGGCTATTTACAGAGAGTGTGACACCGTACTAGCATATCCCTGACAACCTCATGCTCTTTTAAAAGTTAATAGCAGCAACTAGCCGTAACCCAGGGCTTGAGGAGACGACATTTTCAGGGGCGAGTGAGATCGCGCTGCGCCAGTTGACGGTAAGAAACTCTATTTTGTACCTGTAGCTTTATCTAACATCTTTTTTAAAGCATTAACAGCATCAAGCGCTTCTTTTAAAGGTGTAAAATATGGATTGAAATCAGGATTGTTTTTGTTCCTGTGTATCAACAGGATTTGCTCTGCAAAATCATCATCCACCGTATAAAAATAGGCTTCTGGATAGTTCAGCGCCTTAGCAATCTGCACCACAAATTCAAAAGGCGGTGAGTGTCGACCTGATTCGTAATTTGAAATCTGCGATTTATCACTGACAGCTTCCACGTTAGTTAACTGCAGGAATTTCTCCTGAGACAAACCAGCTCTATGTCGTGCTGCTCTTAAACGTTTGGGAACCATCATCTTAACCTGTGATTTGCTTCCGGCAATCATATGGATATCGCGCGCCCGTGTCGGTAAAATAATATTAACTAAATATAATTTGTTTAGATTATTTCAACAACGGATGTATGATACCCGCACGCAACACACGCGTTAGCTCTCTAGAACCTGACAGCAGATCAGCCGTGACCCGCGTCTAGAGGAGATTAATGGTGTGCCCGCATCTTCTGAGCCTTCCTCTGCATCGTTAAGCCGTCTGATCCAAGCCTTCCTTGTGCTCCCGAATTCCGACGGATTACTTATGCAATGGAGAAGTAGATATGACTATGCAAAAGGTTCGTATAAAAGCCCTGAAAAATAATAAATTTGCGATAATGGCCGGTGACAAGCGCCTAAGTTGTCGCAGAGATCGCATTTCATCAGCCATCAACTCGAGCTGGACCACAAAAGAGCTACCAGAGCACACGAGAGAATTGCTGATTGAGCGCGCGTGTCTGAGAATGGAGATTGCTATTATTACTCAAAAAGAACAGGGGAAGAAAAACTCTAAATCCTCGGTTCTGATTGCGAAAAAGCTAAAACGAATTGATTTAATTACTCAACAACTTAATGACCGGGAAAAACATGT
The DNA here is from genome assembly GCF_043965265.1 of Enterobacter sp. ECC-249. Classification (NCBI taxonomy): domain Bacteria; kingdom Pseudomonadati; phylum Pseudomonadota; class Gammaproteobacteria; order Enterobacterales; family Enterobacteriaceae; genus Enterobacter; species Enterobacter sp. ECC-249. The sequence goes on along the minus strand of NZ_CP143662.1, from coordinate 29,254 downwards.
TGAATGAAGACGAAAATATAGAACATACGCATATTGTATATTCAGTTAAAAACATAGACAAACCAACCTTAACTAAAATCGGAGTGGCTCTTATTGACACTCAAGGAAATTATATTCTTGACATCAATAAAGACTATGCAAATGGTGATATTTTACTTTATAGAAAGAACAATACATCTACGACTTAGAAACTGAACTCAAGGTTAATTCGTTCTTAGCTCGAAGGTAACGAAGTTATCTATAACATCGAAACTAAAAAGTTCCATGGTGAAATAAAAATTCGCTGAAGGATTACTATGTTAACCACTGCCGCGCTGTTCCAGCTCGCCATGCAGTGTGCCCCCGCCGTTCACCCCGATACCATTCACGACATTACCCGTACCGAATCTGGCTTAAATCCGTATGCCATTGCTGAAATTGTTCCGGTAAAGGGCGGCAGGAGCCGCGTTATTTCCCATCTGCCAACGTCGAAAGACGAGGCGTTAAAAATTGTGGAGGACATTAAGCAGAAGAAACACCGTTATTCGGTGGGACTGATGCAGATAACCAGCACTAATTTCCCGCAGTTCGGCGTCAGCGCCGAATCCATGTTAAATCCGTGCGACAACATGAATGTTGCCGCGAAAATCATCACCGACTGTTATCAACGAGGAGGCACCTTACAGCGCGCCCTGAGCTGCTATTACTCCGGCAACTTTGAAACCGGTCAGCGCCCGGAAAGCGCATTCGGCAACACAAGCTACGTACAGCGTATTGGCTACGTTGTGCCTTCAACACGGGCAGAACGGCAGGCAATCTCTCCCGCATCCGGGGAAGCACCCGCCGTCCCGTCCGACAACACCGTTTACCCGGACAGCGTCATACGTGGCGTTATACCGGCACCCGATACCACACTGACCAGCAACCCCGCTTATCCGCCACACGTCTTGCGCGGCGGCCTCGCTGTGTCTTCTGATTAAGGAAAAATCATGACTTTTCGCACCATTAAAAACGCAGCTACCCGCCTGATGACCTCTCTCCTCGCCCTGCCTGCCGTCCCGGCACTGGCGGCCAGCGCCGATCAGGCATTTCAGAAGGGCAGCGACGCCATTAACTGGGTATTCATCGGCCTCACCAGTATGTCGGTCGTCACCATTAGCTGTGCGGTGGCCTTTATCGCCTACAAGATGCTGGTTGACGGAAAGGCCTGGCACGATCTCCAGCGCGTTTTCTGGGCGGGCGTCCTGCTCGCCGGGGCGTCCGGGTTCGGTGCCTACTTCTCGGCCTAAGGAGGCAGCATGACCATCCTCAACAAGGCGCTGACCCGACCGGCGGCGCTGTGTGGGGTCCCGCTTGTCCCCCTGCTGTTCACCCTGTGCATCCTTACCCTGGCGGCCGTCTGGTCACGCTTTTACTGGCTTCTCCTGCTGCTCATTCCTGCCTTTATCGAGCTGAGACGCCTGGCAAAAGAGGACATTCATTTCTTTGACCTGAAGTTGCTGGCGTTTAAAACGCGCGGCAACCGCGCGGCAACCCGGCATTTCGGGACAAAGGCGCTTGTCGCAAACCAGTACGACGCCATTGACGTTACGGAGTTTATAAAACATATGCGGCTCAACGAGAGTATCCCGCTGTCCCGCTATCTCCCCTGGTCTTCCCACCTGCACGAGCAGGTGGTGAAGAACAAAAAAGGTGACTTTGTCAGCACCTGGGAGATCGGCGGCACCATTTTTGAATGCGAGGACGAGCATTACCTCGCCACCCTGGACATGCAGCTCAACAACGTTATCCGCTCCTTTGAGGGGCTGCCCTTTACCTTTTATACCCACCTAGTGAGCGACGAATTTACCGACTCGCTTGAGTGTCAGTCCGGGATTGCGTTTTCAGACGAGATAGCGCGCTTGTTCTACGCCTCGCGGAAAGACAAACCGTTCTACCGCCGCCGCCTCTTCTTCACCGCCTGCTTCAATCCGCACACCGGCATCGAGCGGGCAGCCATGACGCAGAAGTCTCTGGGCGAACGCAAAACCCTCCTCGACAACGCACTGCAGATGATGCTGGAGTACCAGGAATCGATCGGCACGGCGCTGTCGCGCTACTCGGCGCGGCCGCTCGGCACGTATGAGGAGAACGGCAGGGTGTTCTCCTCTCAGCTCGCCTTTTACAACTACCTTATCACCGGCAGGTGGCAGAAAGTCCGGGTCACGCGCACCCCGTTCTATGACGTGCTCGGCGGCACAGACATCTTCCCCTCCACCGACATTGGCCAGGTCAGCCACATCGACGGCCAGAGCTACTTTCGCGGGCTGGAAATCAAGGATTACGGCACTGAAACCGTCACTGGGCTGTATGACTCGCTCCTGTATGCCCGCTGCCGGTACGTGCTGACGCAGTCCTATACCTGCATGGGCAAAGATGAAGCGCGCGGCTGCATCCGCACGATCGAGAAGCGTCTGAAGTCAGCCGAGGACGATGCGGTGTCCCAGCAGGAAGATCTGAAGGTTGCCCGCGACATGCTTCAGTCCGGCATTATCTCTTTCGGCAGGTATCACCAGACGCTGATTATCCGCGCCCCGACCAGCGAGCAGGTTATCCAGGACACCAACACCCTGGCTGATACACTGAAGGATTTGGGGTTCATCATGACCCTGTCCCGCGAGTCGCTGACGGCGGCCTACCTCGCGCAGCTGCCGGGCGTGTATGACATGCGCCCGCGTCTGGTGCCGGTGAGCAGCCTCAACTACGCCGAAATGGTGTCGTTTCACAACTTTCACCCGCACAAGCGGGACGGGAATGCCTGGGGAGAGGCGATTGCCGTGGTGCCGACCCCGTCGGGGGGCTGTCAGTACGTCAGTCTTCACAACAGCCAGGCAGACGTGGACGAGTTCGGCGAGAAGCCGCCGGGCAACTGCATGCTGCTCGGCAGCACCGGGACGGGTAAATCGACCCTGCTGATGATGTTTCAGCACCTGATGCAGAAATACCGGCGTCCTGAGTCATTTGCGCCGGGGGCGACGAAAAAGCGCTTCACCTCAGTGGTCTTTGATAAAGACCGTTCGGCGGAAATGTCGATACGCCTCCAGGGCGGCTCGTACTTCCGTTTCCGTTCAGGCGAGAAAACCGGCCTTAACCCCTTTTCGCTCTCCCCGACGAAGCGTAACCGCAACTTCCTCAAGAAGCTGATGCGTATGATTTGCACGCGCGACGGCAAACCGCTTGACCCGCGTGACGAGGAGCGTCTCAGCGAGGCGGTAGATACCATCATGCTGGACTACCCGCCGGAGCTGCGCCGCAACGGTATCACCCGTATTCTGGAAGTGCTGCACGAAGCCCCGACGAAGGACACGCGGATAAACGGGCTGCGCATCCGTCTCCAGCAGTGGGCGCAGGGCGGAGAATTTGGCTGGGTGTTTGATAACGACGTGGACACCTTTGATATCGACAACATTGATAATTTCGGCATCGACGGAACGGAGTTCCTGGACGACAAGGACGTGCGCAGTCCGCTCACCTACTACCTGCTCTACCGCGTGACCAGCCTCCTCGATGGCCGCCGTCTGGTCATTTTCATGGATGAATTCTGGAAATGGCTTCAGGACCCGGAGTTCTCAAAATTCGCCCTCGACATGCTGAAGGTTATCCGAAAGCTCAACGGCATTTTTTTCCCGGCCACGCAGTCGCCGGAGGAGATGTGCAAGCACGAGATCTCGGCGGCCATCATCGAACAGTGCAGCACACGGATCTTCATGGCGAACCAGCAGGCTAAGGAAAGCGACTACGTGGACATGCTGCGGGTGCCGAAACCGGTCTTCGATATTGTCACCACGCTCGACCCCTATGCCCGCCAGATGGTGATCATGAAATCTCCGCTGCGGCGCGGTGACGTGCGCCCGTATATCGCGCAAATCACCCTCGACCTGTCCGGGCTGGGGCGCTACACGAAGCTGCTCAGTGCCAGTGCGGATAACCTGAAAATTTTCGACGAAATCTGGCAGGAGGGAATGCAGCCGGAGGACTGGAAAGACGAAATGCTGAGGCGTGCCGTTTAATCAGAAGAGGATAACACCATGAAGCTGAAAACCACCCTGGCGGCGCTGAGCGTCGCCTTATGTCTCTTTCACACCCCGGCTCAGGCCGGTATTCCCGTGTTCGATGAAGTTGCCAACGCTAACGATATAAAGCAGTGGGCTGAAAAGCTCCAGCAGTGGCAGCAGACCGTCGAACATTACCAGGCGCAGATGAACGCTTATAAGGAACAGCTGGCGGCGGCCACCGGCATTCGGGACGTGCAGGCATTCCTGAACCAGGCGAAAAATCTGACAACTGACATTAAGAATCTGAAAAACAGGGGTATTTCGTTAAACGACCTGTTGACGAATTCCGGCGGGTCGTATGCTGGAGAACTGAACAGGTTGTATGACAAATACAAGCTGTTCGACAGCTGCCCTGAGAACGCCAGCGAGGCGTACCGGGACAGCTGCAAGCAGATGCTCCTGAATCAGGCGGTGTCCGTCGAGGACACCTCGGATATTCAGGAAAAAATTGACGACACGCTGCGCGATATTACCGATCTCGCCGGTCGCATTGAGAATGCGAAGGACAGCAAGGAATCGCAGGATCTGGCGAACGTGGTGGCCGCGCGAAGCATCCAGCTGAACGCGCTGACCTCACAGTGGGAAATGTCCGTCAAACAAAGCGAAATGCGCAACCAGCTGCTTGCTGAACAGCGCCGCAAGGCGCAGGCCGAGCAGATGCGCACCGCTCCTATCGCAGACCTTAACTGACAGGTGACCTCATGAAACTGAAGACATTGACATTTATCGTACTGGCCTCCGTGGCCGCGCTGACCGGCTGCGAGGATAAAACCTCCGTGGAGTGGTATATGGCGCACCATGACGACATGCTGGCGAAATACAGGGAGTGCATTTTCAACCAAAATTTTGTTCCTGTTGATTGTCAACATGCCCGTGATGCACTTCATCGTGAAAAACATAAATCCGATGTTGCTGAAGCTTATAGAAAAATCCGGCAAGACTTAATGCAATCCCGCTCTAAGGAACCAATCGCGGATCTGAACTAATAACCGGAGAACACTCCATGAGTGGAATATTTGTCGGGTTAAACAGCCATATTATGGAGGGGTTTGACAGCGTACTGAACGACGTGGCCGCCACGACGGGGGGATGGATGGCGCATCTGTTCTCCGTCGCGGTGCTCTCGTTGTACATCACGTGGCGTGCCTACCAGACGATGGCAGGCAAGCTTGTCCGCCCCTTCGAGGAGATCGTCTGGGACGTGAGCCGGATGCTCATCATCATGATTTTCGTCACCAACGCCGGAGGCTATCTCGATCTCGTTTCGGATGCCATCACCGGCCTGCGGGACGGCTTCAGCGGCGATGCATCCATATGGACACGGCTGGATACGGTCTGGGAAAAGGCTCAGGTTTTGGGTGAAAATTTATACATACTTGACGACTCATCATATGTAAAAGCCAAAGGCCTATTAGCGCAGTTTCTGATCTGGGCTGGCGTGATATTACTGGTTGGCATCACTGCCATCATCAACCTGATCGCCGAACTGGTGATGCTGTTGATGCTGGCAACCGCGCCGATCTTTATCTATTGCCTGATGTGGTCATGGTTCCGGGATATGTTCAGCAACTGGCTCAGAATTATTCTGGGCTGCATCCTTACCTCCCTGTTCAGTGGCATCGCCCTGACGGTAGTAATGAATTATCTGGACTACATTCTGGCGGGCGCCACAAACGCATCGGAGGCCAACTACCTGACCCTGGCCGTTCAGGTCTTCCTCGGCACGGCGGGTGCCGCTGCCGTGATGGTGCTGACCTGGAAACTCGCCGAGGCGCTCGCAGGGGCATCCGCGCAGGGTGCCGCGCAGGCACTCGCCGCATCAGGAATAGGATCAGGTCAGAAAATCGTCTCCAACACAGCGGGTAGCGTGGGAGATAAAGCCTCACAGAACCTGAACAGCACCGGCAGCGCAACGGCCTCCGCCGCCTCCCGCACCACCGGCGATGCGCGCAGCCGCAGACGCGCCGCCGTTCAGAGGATGCAGGAACGCTATCAACGATAACCCCGCATGACTGAATCCGGCGGGACGCCGCAACGGCATCCTGCGGCTTCGTCACGTCTTTACTAACAGGAAATCAACATGAAATACGGCATCACGCTGCTGATGCTGTGCCTGCTTGCAGGCTGCGCACAGCGAAATACCTCACTTCCGCCCGTATCGGGCAACCCGGAGCCGGTCAATTCCCCGGCCATTATTCAGGAGTTAACCCCTCATGTCTGAACTTACCGCCAAAGCCCTGAGCGACTCGCGCTCGTTTGAGAACGCCATTCTTGAGCGGGATCTGCGCATGAAAAAGGCGGGCTGGATCGTGGCGGCGCTCGCCGGGCTGCTGCTCGTCTGCGCCCTTTCCGCCCTTATCCTGCTTCTGCCGCTCAAAACCACCACCGTAGAGCTGTACACGCTCGACCGTCAGACCGGGCGCATCGAGCGCGTCACCACCGTCGGCGAGGACAAGCTGGACACCTCCGAGGTGCTCAATCTGTCGCAGTCCGCAAGCTATGTGAAGCGCCGCGAGGGGTACAACTATTTCGCCCTTCAGCAGGACTACAGGGAAACGCAGATGTTCAACAGCGACGCGGTCAACAAGGAATACCTCGACTGGTTTGACAGCCCCGACGCCCCGGACGCCGTGTTTCAGAAGGCGGCCTATGTTGTCACGGTGGAAATCCTCTCCAACGTGCCCTCAGCGGGCACCGGCTCCAGCATGGTGGAGCTGATGCGCATCAAGCGCACCATTCGAAAGGTCAAGGACAACACCGAGACGCACGATTACTGGACGATTCGCATGACCTACCGCTATTTCCCGCAGAAGAAAATGACGGCCTCCGAGCGCGAGGTGAACCCGTTCGGCTTCACGGTCACCAGTTATCAGCGGTTTAAGGAGAAAAGCGATGAATAAAGTGCTGATGTGTGCCCTTCTGCTGACCGCCGCATCAGCATGGGGTGCGGCAACGCCGCGCGGCAGCGCCTTTGACAGCCGCATGCAGAACATCCCCTACAACAGCCAGAACACGACGGTTATCAACACGCGGGCGGGCTACATCACGACGCTGATTTTTGACGCCGACGAGGAGGTGATCACCGCCACGGCCGGTTTTCCGCAGGGCTGGACGATCACGCCCGACCGTAACCGCGTGGGGATTAGCCCCGCGCCGGTGAAGCAGCCGGTCACGGATGCGGACGGCAAAACCGTCCAGAAGATTTTCACCCCCACACAGCAGGACTGGCAGACCAACCTGTTTGTGACCACCACGAAGCGCGACTACAGCCTGATGCTGAACGTGATCGACAGCGACCGCGAGGCGGGAAACCTCGCCTTTGTGGTGCGTTTCAGCTACCCCGACGACACCCGCAGGCAGAACGACGCCGCCCGCCTCGCCCGTCAGCAGGAGCTTCAGGCCGCGCAGGAAAAAGAGCGCATTCAGCTTGCCCTGAAGAAATCCACCGCGCCGCGCAACTGGAACTACACCCGCAGGGTGGCGGCAGGCTCGGCGTCCATCACCCCGGATTTTGCGTATGACGACGGGCGGTTTACCTATCTCGGCTTTTCCCCGCAGAAGCGGATCCCGTCGCCGACGGTTATCGTCGGCGGCAGCGAACAGGTGATCACCCCGACCTTCAGCACCGAGGGCAACTTCCGGGTGATGGTGCTACGCTCGCTTTCCCCGCGCTTTGTGCTGCGCTACGGCAGCCAGGTCGTGGGTATTGAAAACGGCAGCTATGGACAGGTCACAGTGGCGAACGGCAGCACCGTCTCACCGGACGTGAAACTGGAGAGCAAATGATGAACGAACAGGAAGACATTAAAACCGCCGCCGAACTGGAGGCGGAAGCACGCGAGCGGGCGCGGGCAGAGATTGACGGCGACAAACCCGCCTCAGGTGCGGTTCAGCCCGGACAGCCGCAGGTGGTGCAGCACGCGAAGCGACGCAGCCACCGCACGCTCGTGCTGGCCGTTATCAGCCTGGTATTGCTGGTCATTATCGCCACCGGCGGGGATTATCTGATGGGGAAACTGAAGGGAGACGGCAGCGCGTCGCGCGCCAGCCGTGAACCGGAAACGCAGACCACCTCCCCCGCCCGCGAACGCCAGAACATCGGACAGGATCTGAACCCGCTGGGGCAGCTGACAGACAGCGCCGGGCAGGAAAAGACCGGACCGGACGATACCGCCGCGCCGCCGCCCGCATCGCCGCCCCCCGTTACGTTTGACAAGGTCAGCGCCCTGGCAGAAAGCGCCACGACGACGGCGACCAGCGCCCCTAAACGCACGACAGGCAGTAACGCACCGTCAGCGGGCAGCGCGTCCGCGCCGGGCTCTGCGACGCCAGCAGGACAGGCGCAGGATAACGGGCTGGCGCGCATCACCGGCGTGAAGCGGCTCGGTCTCGATCCGGATTTGTATATACCGTCCGACAGACATATCCCCTGCGCGATGATGCAGCGCTTCGTTTCGGACGTGGGCGGGCGTTTCAAGTGTCTTATCAGCGAGGACGTTTACAGCGCCAGCAATGCCGTGACCCTTATCCCGGCTGGGACTGAAGCGCGCGGCCTGTACCGCACCGGAACGCTGAAAAACGGGCAGGGGCGGCTTTTTCTCGCCATCACCGAGCTGCGCACGCCTGAACCCGGACGCCTGGTGATTCCGATGGCTGACAGCCAGGCCGTGGGCGCGATGGGCGAGAACGGCGTCGCGGGCTGGATAGACAATCACTGGCTGGAGCGGATAGGTAATACCCTCCTGCTCGGTTCGGTACAGGATATTGCCGCAGCGGCCTCCGGCTCGTCACCGGGCAGGGATCGCAACACCGACTATACGGAGAATACCCGCGCGGCCACGGCGGAAATGGCAAAAACGCTGCTGGAAAACAGCATCAACATTCCGCCAACGATGTACCTCAACCAGGGGGATGTGATTGGCCTTGTCACCGGGGCGGATATTGATTTTTCAGACGTCTACAGACTGCGCATGAGGTAAGCGATGGACGATAACCTGACTGATACCCCGTCAGAGGGCAACGTCGCGCTGTCACACCTGCGCGACCTGCTGTTCGGGGACTACCTGAGCCGGGAGGGGCTGACGGAGATCGCCATCAACCGCCCCGGCGAGATCCACACAAAAATTAACGGGCGCTGGGAAATGCACGCCTCGCCGGTCACGCTGCGCCAGTGCTCGTCCTTTGCCAGGGCGCTGGCCGTGTGGAATAACGACACCATTGATGATACCTCGCCCATCCTCTCGGCCACGCTGCCGACCGGGGAACGCTGCCAGATAGTGGTGCCCCCGGCCTGCGAGCGCAACACCATCTCGATCACCCTGCGTAAGCCGGATTATTTCCAGCGCACGCATCAGTCGTACATCGATGACGGTTTTTATGATCGGGTAAAGGGTATTGAGAAGGTGGTATCCAGAGACGACGAGCTTAGCGCGCTCTATCAGAGCGGGAATATCCCGCTATTTATGGAAAAGTGCGTCGAGTACGGCAAAACGCTCTTTGTGGTGGGGGAAACCGGTTCGGGAAAAACCACTTACATGAAGATGCTGCTGCGCTACATCCCGGACTGGCTGCGCCTTATCACTATCGAGGACAACCCGGAGCTGAAGTTTTACAGCCAGAAAAACTACGTTCACCTGTTCTATCCGGCAGACGCCGGGGAGGGAGCGATCGTCACCTCCGATCGACTGGTGCGCGCCATCTACCGTATGAACCCCGACCGCCCGCTGCTTGCCGAAGTCCGCGGGCGCGAGGCGTGGGATGCCCTCAAGCTGATTGAGTCCGGGCACGAGGGGTTTATGTCCTCCCTTCACGCGGGTAGCCCGCGCGAGTGTATCTCCGGGCTGATTGACCGTTGCTATGAGCACCCGGCGTGCCGTGGCATGCCGGTTGACGTTCTGCTGCGCAAGGTTCTGCACTGCGTTGACGTTATCGCGAGCGTTGACGTTCACGGCAACGTGCGCCGCATGAACGACGTTTATTTTAAACCCCTGCACATGCAGGCCATGAAGGAGAGTTTCAATGATGCTGCCTAAACTGACCGGCCTGACGGCGCTGGCCGTCCTCCTGGCGGGCTGCTCCTCGCCGCCGGAGCCTGCGGCCGTTAACTGGTCGCAACCGGCGCAGCCGGTAACGGCCACCCTGCCGGTATGGGAACCTAACCGCCTGGTCGTGGCCTCGTCGGTAACGGAGGGGCACTGGTCGCAGGTGCTTGCCCACTTCCAACCCGGCGGGGTTTACCCGGCCACACAGTGGTACGCGGTGGCGCACGCCTCGCGGGCGGTAGTGAACGCCCCGGACGGCCAGCGCTACTTTGCGGCCAAAACATGGTTACGTGATGGCGGCTATCACGGGATCGTTGAGTATCGTCCCCGCCCCGGCTGCCTGACCTGCAACACGTCGGAAATTATCTTCTACCGATAACGGCGGTAGGTGTCTGAGTCCTTCAGACCGTCACCGGCGTTAAACAACCACCGGGCGTTAGTGCCCTTATCCCCTCAGAGGAATGAATCATGAAGCATACCGTAATCACGGCGGCGCTGCTGTGCGCCCTCGCCTGCCCGGCGTTCGCTGCCGACGGCCAGAAAGCCGACCCGAACGATCCGTGCGCGATCGTGCTGTGCCTGGCCGGAAAGCTTGACGGCAGCAGTCCCGCCGAATGTGACCTGATGTATAAAACGTTCATGTCAGTTAAGAAGAAAAACAAGCACGGCTTTCTTCCCGGCCACACGTCGGACGCAAGAAAGAAAATGCTCAATCAGTGTCCCTCAGCTGACAGCGGCACAATCAATAAGATCATCTCTAAATTCGGCCGCCTTAGCGGCTGGTAATGATTAACGGCAGATAAAAGGCGCATATCAGCGCCTTTTTTTATGCCCTCTATTTAATTCCTTTGGACAGTAATATGAAAAACTCACTCAAAGTATTAACAGCATTAATCATGCTGTCGATTTATCCGGCAACATCGCAGGCTGCCACTGAGAGCGCCGCAACAACCATCTTAGGTAATGGTGCATCCACATCAGGAGGAGGAGCCAGCACGGCAATCGGTGGCGGTGCGTCAGCCGTAACAAACGGGACGTCACTTGGTTTTCAGGCAAACTCCTCAAATACAGGCGCGGTGGCAGTAGGTACGCAGTCATCGGCGTCGGGTGTAGGTTCTGTCGCCACCGGCGGTAACAGCTTAGCCAGCGGTGATTATTCGATTGCGGCCGGATTTCAGGCCGGGGCGACGGGTACGGGCAGCCTTGCTTTGGGTTCTCAAAGCAAGGCTCTTGCCGATTCCGCCACATCTGTGGGCAAGGGTGCAGTTGCGAACAAATATAACTCCGTTGCACTCGGTGCGGGTTCTGTAACGGATCGGGATAACTCGGTTTCCGTGGGCAGCGCTGGCAATGAGCGCCAGATAACGAGTGTTGCAGCAGGTACAGCAGACACCGATGCCGCCAACGTCGGCCAGCTCAATTCTGCAATAGCCGCAGAGCAGGCCGCCCGTGAGGCAGGTGATGCCGCATCGCTGGCCGCCGCCAACAGCTACACCGATGCATCCAGCGCCAGCATGCTGAAACAGGCCAACAGCTACACCGATGCATCCAGCGCCAGCACGCTGAATCAGGCCAACAGCTACACCGACAAATCCAGCGCCAGCACGCTGAAACAGGCCAACAGCTACACCGATGCATCCAGTGCCAGCACGCTGAACCAGGCCAACAGCTACACCGACGCATCAAGTGCCAGCACGCTGAACCAGGCTAACACCTACACCGACGCATCCAGTGTCAGCACGCTGAACCAGGCCAACAGCTACACCGACGCATCAAGTGCCAGCACGCTGAACCAGGCTAACAGCTACACCGACGCATCCAGCGCCAGCATGCTGAACCAGGCTAACAGCTACACCGACACAGCCACCGCCGCTGCGGTCGATAAGTCGAAAGACTACACCGACACGGCCACCGCTGCTGCGGTCGATAAGTCGAAAGACTATACCGACACGGCCACCGCCGCAGCGGTCGATAAGTCGAAGGACTACACCGACACGGCCACTGCCGCAGCGGTCGATAAGTCGAAGGACTACACCGACACAGCTACCGCCGCAGCGGTCGATAAATCGAAGGATTACACGGATCACCGCGTTGATAACCTCACCTCAACGGCAGTTGAGCAATCCAACAGCTATACCAATGAAAAGTACGACCAGAGCATTAACTACGCGCAAAACGCAGCGAATCAGGCTGAAAGCAATGCTGCCAGCTATACCGATAATCGCGTCAATGCGTTAAGCCACTCGACTAATCAGCGATTCAAACAGCTCAATTCAAAAATTGACCGTGCAGAAAAGCGTCTCAATGCCGGTGTTGCCGGTGTTACCGCGATCGCGTCGATTCCGTATGTCGCGGAAAACTCATTTTCTTACGGTATCGGCCTGGGTAATTACCAGAACGGCAACTCGATTGCTGGCGGCGTCAATTACAAAACATCCCCGAACACCAACGTAAGACTCAATGTTTCATGGGATTCATCCAGGAACAGTGCGGTCGGCATTGGATTTGCCGGGGGCTGGTAAATGAAGCCCGGATTTATTTCTCCCCCCTGGGCGCATACGCGCGGTGATTCCGTAAGCGCCCTGAACCTTATTAACCGCGCGGAGAAAAATGCGGCCTGCGGCTGCGGGCTGCATTACGAGATCTACCACTACCGCGTCCTGGACGAGCTGCAAAACGTACTAACGAAGCTAAGCGGCGATGATGCGGCAATCTTTCTGGAGATTGCCGCATCACAGGGTTTTCGTCTGGATGCCAGCGCCATCAATGACGCGCATCAGGCGTACTGCGTAACGCGATCCGAAATAAGAAAGGAACAGGAATAATGAGACTATTTATCGCCGAAAAACCCGCCGTTGCGACCGATATTGTGAAAGCCCTCGGCGGCAACTTTACCCGCCACGACGGTTATTTTGAATCCTCCACCGACATTGTGAGCTACTGCGTCGGCCACGTGCTGGAAATGGTGCCCCCGGAGACGATTAACCCGGCCTATGCCACCTGGTCGCTCGACACCCTGCCGCTGAAGCTGTACCCCGTTAAGCTTCAGCCCAAAGTGAGCGTGGCAAAACAGGCCAACACCCTGGTGAAGCTGATCCAGCGCCCGGATATCAAAATAATTGTCCACTGCGGTGACCCGGACGACGAAGGCCAGCTCCTCGTTGACGAGGTGCTGGAGTTCGCCGGTAACACGCGCCCGGTGAAGCGGGCGCTGATTAACGACAACACCGCGCCAGCGGTGAAAAAAGCCATCAATTCCCTGCGCGATAACAGCGATTTTCGTGGGATGTATCTGAAAGCCCTGATGCGCAGCGCCGGTGACGCCATTTTTGGCTTCAGCATGAGCCGCTGCTATACCCTGAAAGCCCGTGATAAAGGCTATAAGGGCACGATTTCGGTTGGCCGCGTCCAGACTCCGGTGCTGGGTATGATTGTGCGCCGGTGGCGCGACAATCAGGCACACAGCGAAGCGTTTTACTACCAGCTCGCCGGGCAGTTTGTCAGCGGCACGGACGTCGTCAGCGCCCGCTGGCAGACGTCCGAATACGCGCCGGTTGACGATAAAAAACGCCTGACGGATAAGGCCTGGGCAGAAGGGCTCGCCAGAGCGCTGGCCGGAAAACCGGCCAGCGTGCTCGCGGCGGCCACTGACCGGGGAAAAACCACAGCCGCCCCGCTGCCGTTTAACCTTCTGCGCCTCCAGGTGCATATGAACCGCAGGCATAAACTGACCGCGCAGCAGACGCTCGATATCACGCAGAAACTCAAGGACGGTAAATACATTACCTATAACCGCTCCGACTGCTCGTATCTGTCCGACGAACAGTTTAACGACGCGCCGCAGGTGGTGGCGGCCTTAAAAACGCTCGACGTTTTTAACGGCCTTGCCACCGATACGGCGCAGAAAAGCGCGGCGTTTGACAGTAAAAAAGTGACCGCCCACACCGCCATTATTCCGACGACGAACATGCCGGATTTAAGCCGCCTTACCGACAGGGAAAAGGAGGTTTATCTCGCCATCGCGCAGTTTTATCTCGCGCAGTTCGTGGCGAAAAAGCGCTATGACGAGGCGATCGCGGAGATCAAATGCGGTGACGAAATGTTTAAAGTCTCGGCGCGTAAAACCACGGACGCGGGTTTTACGGCGTTCCTTAGCGATGCGGAGGAAGACGACGACGAGGACGAAAACAGCAGCGCGTTTGAGGCCATCAGTCGTCTGCAAACCGGGGCGACATTAACCTGCCGCGAGGTGGTGATTTCCGAGAAAAAAACCAAACCGCTACCGCTGTTTACCGAGGCAACCCTGCTCGCTGCCCTCGTTCGCGTGGCCGATTTTGTCGCCGATCCGCGCATTAAAAAACTGCTCAAGGAGAAGGATAAGGACAAGAAAGACGAACACGGCGGCATCGGCACTCCGGCGACCCGCGCGGCCATTATCGAGACGCTGAAAACCCGCGATTACATCACCGTGGAAAAGGGCAAATTCATCCCGACCGCCGCCGGGCTGGCGTTAATTGATGCCCTGCCCGATTCGGTGACGCAGCCGGATATGACCGCCGTGTGGGCTGAAAAACAGGCCGCAGTTGAAACCGGCGAAATGACCATTGAGCGGTTTATTGATGGTCTTTACGCGGAAGTATCCCGCCTGGTTGAGAGCGCCGATATTGCCATCAGCGCGGCGGAAACACAGCCCGCTAAAACGGCGCTTAACCGCCTCGCGGTTAAATGCCCGTCGTGCGGAGCTGAGCTGGTTATGACGCCGAAAACCTGCGCCTGCACCGGCTGTCAGTTCAAAATCTGGCTGGAAGTGCGCGGCAAAAAGCTGACGGCAAAACAGGCCGAAACGTTAATCGGCAAAGGCAAAACCGGCGTTATTAAAGGTTTTAAATCGAAGAAAAACGACGATACCTATTCGATGATCGTCACCCTTAAAAATCCGCAAACCGGTGAACTCGGTTTTGAATATCCACCCCGCGATCCGCTGAAAGGATTGAACGTATCTGTACCGAAGGAGCTGAAATTATGAACCGTATCCAGGACGAATTAACCTCAGAGCGCGCGCTGAAAAAGTTTTTACGTGAAAGTGATTTCACCTTTCTGGAGAAGCTGAGCGCGCGTATTTCAGCGGCGCTTGATGAAAAGCGCGCGGAGCATATCAAGCAGGAAAATCAGCGCCGCCTGCGCGAGGAAAAGCGCAATGAACTGCTGGCGCTCATTGAATCGGAAGGTTTTTCGGCGGCGGAACTGGCGGGCAATTCAGCCGCGCCATCGTCGGCAAAAAGGAAACCGAAATACCAGTATGTTGAGCACGGCGTGCGTAAAACATGGTCAGGCGTGGGGCGTGTACCGGTCTTTATTCAGCAGGAACTGGACGCCGGAAAAACCCTCGAAAGCTTTTTAATAGGTAACTCAAATGAATAGTTTCGCAAGAATTATCATCATCGCATCTCTGGCAGCCACAACGGTTTTATATTTTTGCTTTTTAAGGTGAGCAGCAACCTGCTCAGTCGCGCTGGGTGTGACGCTTTTCAGGCTGCGAAGATTTGCGAGGCCGGGGATTCAATTTTGAAAAAATTGCTAATCACCGGACCGTAAAATCAGCGCAGTGGTGAGAGGCGAGTAAATTCAATTTCGAAGAAATTGCTAATTTGCGTCGCCGAACCCACTTTTGAGCGCTCCCCCCAAGTGAGCCGAAAAAAGCCGGGGGGGGCCGAATAAATTTTGCCGCCCAAGCGAGCAAAAAGACGCGCCCACGCGTCGGTTTATTTGGGGGGCTTGCCCCCCACACCGTCGCGCATAGCGCGCGACGGTGTGGCCTCTTTTGACCTTGGGGGTTTTGGCCGGGCGTTCAGCCAAGACATTACCCCCATGCGACATGCAGTAAGGGCGTCCAGCCCGCGCGGAATGCCGCACGCCGTTAGATCGCGGGAGTATACCTCCTGCGATCATGGCCGCTTCGCGGCCACCGCCTTTTTCCCTTTTCTCGCCTCATGCTCTCGCCTCACCGGCTCGCCACATACCTCTCACCGAGAGTATGAGGCGAGCCGGTGAGGCGAGAAACGCTTAAGGAGAATATCGTGATATTCGACAAACTGAATCATTTGCTGTCGCCGATAGCAAATGCCGTCCTGGCTTTTATTGCTTTTTTGCAGGCGCATCAGCTGGCGTTAGCGCTGCTGTCAGGCGTCATGCTGCCTTTTATATTTTCTGCGAGACACGGCGGGCAGGAAAAGCCGACGTTTCTGCAAAGGATCTTAATTCTGCTTTCTATGATCTGTTTTGTTTTCGGCACGATAGCGCCGGTGGCCGTCTGGTTTTTACAGCGCATTTATGGCCGGGAAGATATCGCCAGCCCGCCGCTGCTGAGCTGGACAATGGCGCTGCTGTTTACCGTCGCCGGGTTTATTCTGCATGTAATTTTACGGCGTCTGATCTCGCCTGAATTTGACAAGGTCAAACGCGGCATGGTGAAAAAAACCAGCATGGAGCGCGACCGCAGAACCGACGTTCGCCGGGTAAAAGAGATTTTACCCGTCTCCACCGAATACGATCCGATGGATTACATCGATCTGAATAAGGGTGTTTTTATCGGGCTGAGCCGCGAAGGCGAGCCGCAGTATATTCCGTTAAAAGAATGGCAGACCCAGCACGCCGACATTATCGGCACCACCGGTGCCGGTAAAGGCGTCGTAACCGGTATTCTGCTTTATCAGAGTATCCTCGCCGACGAGGGCGTTTTTATTCTCGACCCCAAAAACGACGAGTGGGCCCCGCACCTGTATAAAAAGGCGTGCGCGGACGCCGGAAAACCCTTCGTGCTTATCGACCTGAACAAGCAGGAATACCAGATGAACCTTATCGACGGCATCACCGCCGATCATCTGGAGGAATTATTCGTGGCCGGTTTCAGCCTGGCGGAAAAAGGCGAGGCGGCAGATTTTTACCGTATCGACGATCGCAAGGCGGCGAGAACGGCGGCGCAGTTCGTGAAGAATAATCCGGGCGCGACCGTGCGGGATATCTATAACGGCGATTATGTCCAGGGCATCGGCGAAACGATCAAAGCCTTTCACGGTAAAACCGAGGAGCTGGCGATGCTCAACAGCATTAACGCGCCCGGCGGTTTTGCGCTGAAGGAGATTTTCGACAAAGGCGGTTGCTGCTACATCATCGGCTCAATGCGTAACTCTAAAATCATTACCGCGCAGCGCATGATTTTAGTTCGCCTGTTCCAGCTCGCGGAATTACGCGACCGCGTCGCGGGGAATATCCGCCCCATCGCCATCTTTAAGGACGAGGTTAAATATCACCTGTCAAAACCTGCGCTCGAAGGGTTAGGCGCGGCGCGCGATAAAGGCGTTCATATCTTAATGGCGCACCAGTCGATTGCCGACCTGCGCGACTGTCCGGCGGATTTAAACGGCGACGCCGTTGTGGGTGCGGTCGTGGAAAACTGCAAGTTTAAGCTGGTTTATAAACTTCAGGATCCGGACACAGCCGAATGGATTGCGCGCATGTCCGGCACGATTTTAGTCGATGATGAAAGCCGGAAAGTCACCACCACGGCAGTGCTGACAGAAAAAGTCGATAACGAGCGCATGCTGCGCCAGGCGGAAAGCTATTACATCGACAGCAATATGCTCCAGAACCTGCCGAAGTTCGTCAGCTATATCTTCAGCCAGAACGCGCTCGCGTTCCCGTCGTTAATCTCACCGCTCAAGGTTAAAAAAGCCCCGCTGGAACTGTATTCCCTGCCGCCGGTTGCAGCGGCTACCGTGGCTGAAGTTAAACCGGTACTGGATCTGGATTTTGATACGACAGCTCCGGCAGTTCCGGCACCTGACATTTTTCCCGACAGCACCACGGCCACCAAGAAAACCCCAGTACCGCCAATTCCCTCACCTCCGGTGCAGCCTGACGAGGAGTGGCTGATGGCATCACAGTCCGCCCAAAATGACGAAGTACATTCATTGCTGGATTTATAAATTTCAGGAGGCTTTATGCTCTTAATGAACAATACCGAACGCCGAGAACGTAATCATGAAAAAATCCGCATTCTCCTGAATTTTTTGAAAGAAGAAACTTACAGCGACTTCAACATACTAAAGTTATTGTTTGATTTCAAAAATCATAAATCAGTCTATGCATTGTTAAATAAGGTTGAGAAGATGGGACTGATTCAAAAATACGTATACGAATCCCATTCTTTAAAACTCTCAATCTGGGGCATTACTGCCGACGGTCTGGCCGTGATCCTGACAGACGACGATAAGGTGATGCCCGCCCGCTTTGAACCCTACCGCCTGACCGGCTGGTCACTCGACCATCACCTTGATAACCAGCTCGCGCGCCTGACGCTGGAGAAGAACGGCGCGACGGGGTGGATTAACGGCGACCGTTCAACTTTCCTCAGTCAGTACAGCGTCAAACACCGTCCCGACGGGCTTATCAGCCTGCCGGACGGCAGGCCGATCGCCGTTGAAACCGAGCGACGCATTAAAACAAAGGCGCGCTATCAGTCCATCATGGCGAGCCACCTGCTGGCTATCAGCGATAAAAAATGGCGGTACGCGTTTTACGTCGCCCCGGACGAGGCGAAAAAGCGCGCCCTGAAGATTATTTTTGACAGCATTACCAGCGTGATCGTGAAAAACCAGCATGTACCACTGGAGGCAAAACACCGCGATGTCTTTCGCTTTTATACCCTCGACGAACTGAAAAGCCTGGAGCTGGACAACTATGCGTAAAACCGCCCTTCTGGTGATGGCTGCCGCCCTTTTTGTGCCTGTTTTCTCCACTGCTGCGCCCGTCCTGACGGCGGGTTTTTCACCGTCTGACGGGCGCCCTGCCCTTGAGGTCGTGATCGGTGCCATAAACAACGCCAGGCAGAGCATTGACGTCGCGGCCTACAGCTTCACCAGTAAGCCGGTCGCAACGGCGCTCGCCGGTGCTAACCGGCGCGGCGTGGCCGTGCGCGTGGTGGCCGACAAAAAGGCCAACAGCGACCGCTACACTGCCGTGACGTATCTGGTAAACCAGGGCGTACCGGTTCGCCTTAACGGCCGTTACGCCATCATGCACAACAAGTTTATGGTGATCGACGGCAAAAACGTCCAGACCGGATCGTTTAACTACACGGCCAGCGCCGTTTCGCGCAACGCGGAAAACGTGCTGCTGATCGAGGATGCGCCGCAGCTGGGGGAGGCGTACCAGCGAGAATTTAAACGCCTGTGGGATGAGGGTACCCCTATGAATGCCCGGTACTGAATCAGCCCCGTCTGCGGACGGGGCTTTTTTTTTACTCCACTTCCAGCCAGGTTTTACGCCCTTCAAGGTGCAACGCTTTCAGCATGGCGATCACGTCTTCATCTGAGCGACCGCCATAGTTAAGTCGGGTCTGCTGCCCTTCAAAATCCACCACAATAATGGTGTCCAGCGTCACCGACAGCAGCTCGCGGAGATCACGTAGCGTCTGCCCTGTACTGCGTGAATGCATGCACTGGGTTATCCGGTTGGCCGCCTCCTGGCACAATCCCTCTACGGCCTCGCGGTATGCCAGACGCAGATCGAGGTTGCCCTCGATGTCGCTGATCAGTTTAACCACCGCCGTTTTGACGGTTTTGATTTCAGGAAATTTCGTTTTTGGGGAGCCTGACTGCTCCAGCGGGGATACGCTGGTCGCTGGTGCAGCTTTAGGGGCGGTTGTCGGGGTGTGCAGTTTCATCGTCATGGTCGTTTCTCCGTCAGTATGAATTTCGTCTTCGTATCGCCTGACGGTTCGGCCTGCCCGGAGTCGTTCTGGTCAGCAAGGGCGCGCAGCGTGCCATTTACCCTTACTGACCAGGTTGTGACGGGGGACGATTACCGGAAGCTGATACGCAGGAGACAGGCATCACAGGAGAAAATGACGATGTGCACACACGGACTTACCGCCCCTTTAGCTGCGGCAGCGAAAGCCGTTACGTCATTTTTTACGTAAGATATCGCGCCGCTACGTATCCCGGATACGTAGCGGCTGCCGCCTGAAAAAGGGTTCATTTTTTTTGAATCTCTCCGGTTTATTTTTCCGTGCTGGCATCAGCAGCAGGACATCCTGCAGCTGATGCCAGCCGCGTTACAGAATTTTAAAAAACAGCGACTTATATAATTCCCTCCCTAATTCTCTCTCTTTCAAAAATTCTGAAGCCCTGCACCGCAGGGCTCCAGCTGTCAGCAGTCCATCAGCCAGCGGTGCGCTTTTGAGGCCGCTGCCGCCGCTTTAAAGATGTAGCGCTTGTCTCCCTTCAGGGCTTTCAGCCAGGACGCGATATAGCTTTCATGCTGCACCTCTCCCGTAATCCCCAAATCCGCCATCAGAAACGCGCTGCCCAGCTCGGCGATCAGTTCCTCAAACGCATACGCCTCAGAGCCAAATTTATTGCCTTTTTCACGATTGAGGCGGGACGCTGCACCCGTCCAGTGAACCAGCTCATGCAGGCCGGTGGCGTAGAAGTTCGCCGCGTCCGCGAAGCGGAACCGCTCCGGCAGGACGATTTCATCGGTGCCCGGACGATAGAACGCCTTTACGCCCTGCTCGGTGATTTTTGCCCCGCTCCGGGTCATGAGTGCTTCCGCCTGCGGCAGCGGATCGAAACCGGCAACCGGCTGCGGCACGCTCTCGATGCTCAGGCCGTCGATTTGCTCCACGTTAAACACGGTAAAGGCTTTCAGCATCGGGATTTTTTCGATTTCCCCGTCCTCGTCCTCTTTCTCCAGCGTCTTGTAAAAGATGGCCGTCGTGCCGTATTCACCTTTACGAACCTGGCCGCCCAGCTCCTGCGCCTGTTTGTAGGTCAGCCAGCGCTCGTCCTGAAAACCCTGTTTTGCCGCACTACACCACAGCAGCATGATATTAATTCCGCTGTATGCCGTGCCGGTGCTGAAGTTGGCCGGTAATCCCGCCGCTGCGCCGTTGCGAACCCACGGACACACCCACGGCTTAACGCCGCTTTCCAGGGCTGCAATGATGCTGTCCGTTACTGTCTGATAAAGGTCTGTTTTTACCGCGCCCGCGCGTGCTTTGCCCCTGGAAAATTTCGTTTTTGAGGAGCCTGACTGCTCCAGCGGGGATACGCTGGTCGCCTGTGCAGCTTTAGGGGCTGTTGTCTGGGTGTGCAGGTTCATCGTCATGGCTGTTTCTCCGTCAGTGTGAATTTCGTCTTCGTATCGCCTGACGGTTCGGCCTGCCCGGAGTCGTTCTGGTCAGCAGGGGCGCGCAGCGTGCCATTTACCCTTGCTGACCAGGTTGTGACGGGGGACGATTATCGGAAGCTGATGCGCAGGAGAAAGGCTTCACAGGAAAGAATGACGATGTGCACACCCGGACTTACAGCCCCTTTAGCTGCACGGGTGAAACTGCCCTTCAGCTCAGGGAGTACGGGTAAAAAAGCACTGACAACATCAGTGCTGCCTTTGTATGCGTGGTGTTACACTACCGCTGCCGGTCAGTACGCCCTTCCTGAAACCGGGGGCGGTTTGTTTTCGGGGACGTTCTGACCGGCACTCCCCCATCACTTGCAGTAGTTTCACCGTCCTTTATGCCATATATACACAGCATAGGAGGTGAATCTGATGCCACGACGCTATGAAATTGACGCTGCCTGGCGTGCGGCCATCACCCGTGAACAGGATGGCCGTCAGACCGTCACAACCGCTGCCTTTGTCCAAAACCCGCACAAGTTCAACTGGCACTGGACGCCCCGCCGGGCGAACCAGTGGATAGAAACGTATGTGTCGGTCTACATATCTTTTAAGTACATTTTTTCTTTTGGCTTTGCACCTTCCTCAGTATCACAAGTTATTTTCAGAAAAGTGTTTCGCAAAGAGAAACGCGTGCTATAATGTTTCCTGTCGAGAAACAGGGAATCAATAATGATAAAAAGTTTCAAGCACAAAGGGCTACAAAAGCTCTTTGAGAACGACGATCCGAGCGGAGTACAGGCAAAGGATGTGGAGAGAATAAAAATCCGGCTCCTGATGTTAGACGAAGCGACGACAACAGAAGATTTCCGCGCCTATCCAGGGTTCAAATTTCACCCACTGAAAGGCGATAAGAAGAATCTTTATGCGATCACCGTTCGGGCGAACTGGCGAATCACCTTTGAGTTTATCGATGGTGATGCCTACATACTGAATCTGGAGGACTACCACTAATGACGATGTTCAACCCCCCACACCCAGGGGGATTGATTACCGAATACCTGGAGGATAACGAAATCAGCTTACGCGCCCTTGCCCGTAACCTCGACGTTTCCCCTTCTGCGCTGAGTAAAGTCTCGGCTGGTAAAGCGGCGATCAGTCCTGAAATGGCACTGAAACTTGAGGCCGGTTTAGGCATTGCAGCTCGACTCTGGCTGGCAATGCAAGCGACCTATGACCTTAGCCGCGCCCGTAAGGAGATCGACCTCTCCCATGTGGTGCCGGTTACAGTCAAAAGTGACGTAGCCGTACACTAATATAAGCCCTTATTAGAGCTTCATCACTGCTCATAGAGGAAGCTCCGCTAAAGCGGGGCTTTTTTATTCACGCAAAAGATTGGTTCGTTGCTGAGGCTTTGGATTTTGGCTGGTCGAATGCTTTTGAAACCGGCGATGATCTTGGAATTTTGCTTCACTTAAATGTGAGCGCTCCTCACTTCGCACCGCAGGGTCAGCTCCCACTAGGTATGTAAGATTGCGTTAAATATTCGAAGCCGCAGCAGCAGTTTTTTGTAAAAAAACGCTCTATTTAACATATTGTACGTTGCGAGAACCTGTGGTTTTTCCCAGATAAATGCATTTCACCCGTTTGAGAAAGTCGATATCCATAGCGCTGGCAGTCTCTGCAACAGTGTAGTTATTGCCAGGGCCACTTAAACGGATTCGCGTTTAAATGATGCATTGAAACTTCTTCTTTTCATTGAGGCTACTGTCATGTCCAGAGATGAGCATATTACCTTTGTTAAGGAGGCCAAATTATGTGGATCACTAAAGTTAGGCGCCAAAAAATTCTCGATGCCGATACCTCCCTCCCCTTCTCCGCGATTCTTAAAATGCTCAGATGACTAAGCGGAGGCCCCTCAAGAAAGTGCCAATTGCGATAACGGCAACATTCCTCATTTCGGAGAAATGTGCGTACCCGATCAACAGGACGTTGCAACGGGAAAATGAATGAAGGTGTGCGATAGCTCATTATTGAATCAGATATCGAGAAACTAGATGTTGCTTATAAACTCAAATCATTTCGTACTCACAGGCTCCTTTGCTTAAGTGATTTCATGATTCTATAATCATATAATCTCACACTCATTTAATCACAGAATCATTTACTGCAGCCTACACTTCGTAACGGACACAAGCTTGTTTGCCAATTACACTGATCGACCATAATAAACAAGTATGTTGGGTATTCTTTCATTTACACATGCGTGTTTTAGTCGACCGCGCAAGGCATAACGACAGTAGGGTCTCGATTCGGTAATAAAAAGCATCGTTTCTGTGATGCGAGCAATCTCTGAAATGTATTGCCCAAAATAATACTGATATGCTCATGTAATCACATGATTATATGAGCATATAAGCAATACCTTCTGATGCACTGACAGATGTAATGCTGCAAGTCACAGAATTAGTTATAACCAGGCCGGATCGCCGCCCATAGCTTTAACTAAACGACAGAGCATGGTATCACCACCCCTGACTCCCCTTTTATCATTTATTCAGAACCATGCCCTTGTGGCATAGCAACTCCACGTTATGCAAAGTTGCCGTAGTTGTGCTCAGGTAATTTATTTCCAAACACTATGATTGGTTTTTAACCACGGGATAACCTACGCAACCTATAGCGGCAGAAAGCTACCGTGACCAGAGCAAATCAAATCTTTTGATGCTATTGAATCCGAACAGCTTCTTACATATCCCCGCCATCTCATAGAGTAAGTGATTTACAACACAATCACTTTTACGCCGCAAATATGCCGCATGAAGTGGGTTCAAGAAAGAGCCTATACGCAAAAATGACGCAAGAACAGATGTACAGCATTGGTAATGTTTGCTAAATTACAAATCATACTCAAAATTGCCGCACATATGACGCAAATGTGCGTATGTAAAATTTTCGGGAGTGAAACGATGAAGATTTTTATGGATGATGGCTCTACCAACATCAAAATGCTTTGGACTGATTCTGACGGCACCGAACGCCGACACATTAGCCCTAATAGTTTCAAACGAGGCTGGTCTGCAAGTTTCGGTTCAGGGAAGGTTTATAACTACGTTCTTGATGGCGAGAAATACTCTTACGACTTGGTTAGCCCTTCAGCTCTTGAAACGAACAATGTCTCCTGGCAGTACAGTCCTTTAAACGTTATTGCTGTGCATCATGCGCTTCATACCAGTGGCATTGCTCCTCAGCCAGTTGAAATCGTAGTGACTCTGCCACTAGCAGAATTTTTCGATACAGATGCGCAACCGAATATGGATAACATCAACCGCAAAAAAGAAAGCCTGATGCGCGCGGTTGAGCTTAATAAGCAAGCAGGTTTTATAATAGAAAAAATAACGGTTCGCCCTGAGTCTATCCCAGCAGGTGTTGGTCTGGCCGACGAACTAAGCACATCTCATTCTATGCTTATCATCGACCTTGGCGGCACGACCCTGGATGTGTCATTGGTTGTAGGCAAAATGACGGGAATCTCTCGTGTCTATGGTAACTCTGAACTGGGTGTGTCACTGGTAACATCAGCCGTTAAACAGGCTTTGGCTAGCGCAGAGACAAAAACATCCAGCTTTAACGTCGATAATCTGATCATTAATCGTCATGATGATGCTTATCTATCCGATAATATCAACGAGATTGAAGCTCTCGATGATGTCAAAAAGGCCATGACTCAAGCCATCTATCGCCTGCAGCGCCGCGTCCTTGACGTTGTAGCAGACTTTGATGGCTATACACATATTATGGTCATTGGCGGCGGAGCACCGCTAATTGCGGACACTATTCGCGATAACACTTCTATCCGGCAGGATCGCTTCTTTGTTTCGAACGACCCGCAGTTTGACTTGGTCACCGGGCTGAAGGCTATAGGATAAGAAATGAGGGGCTAAAAGCCCCCTTTTTTAGAGGAGGTCAACTTGACGGATAAAACTGAGCGTAAGGCTCCAGGACGTAAAAACACGTCTGCAGCAGAAGTACGTAAAGACATTCGTTTCTACCTTCGCCCGACAAAAGCTGTTAATGAGCAATACGCCGCTGACAAACTCAGCGAGTTGCCGGGTGAAACCCAAGATCACATGCGACAGTTTTCTCTTGCAGGTCTGGCGCTCGCTGAAGTCGATAGCCGACTGCCAGCAGTTTTGGCTTCAATGCTCAAGCCGGGAGTAACTGGTACAGAGATTGAAGCGGTTCTTAGAGCTTTCCTCAGCATGGACCTATCGCTACAGCCACAAGTAGTAAAATCCGAAGAGTCTTCCAAAACGATCGGCTCTGCCAGGAACCTACGCAACTTGCTCCCAGACTAACCTCCAGCAGCTCGTCCAAGGGATGCCCCCTATGAGTAAAAGATTATATGATTACAAAATCATATAATCTTTTTATTCCATGCACACATGATTCCATGTTGCTTTACTCATGCTCGCCGATTAATATTCACACATACAGTGTGATTATGTATGCAAACACTCAAATGATTACATAATCATATAGTCAAACAATCATGTGAGGGTGTATGGCTAAGATTATCGCGATTCTGAATGGGAAGGGCGGTGTAGGTAAAACGACGTCGACTATCAACATTGCTACGGCTATCCAGCGCAAAGGGTTCTCTGTTGCCGTCGTAGATACTGATCCCCAGGGGAGCATCAGTAACTGGTTCGATGAAGAGAAGTGTGCATTTGACCTGACCGAAGCGGCCAGTGAGAAAGAGGTCTACCAGGTACGCAAATCCTTAAAATCATATGATTATGTAATCATTGACGGTGCAGCTGCTATCTCCGCCATTTCTTCTGCAGCGGTAATGGTTTCCGATCTGGTCGTTATCCCTGTGACCCCATCACCACTGGACTTTGCTGCATGCGGTGCAATTCTGGCAGTTATTGAGGCTCGTCAGGACTTACAACCGGTGGAAGCTCGCTTTCTCATCACCAAGAAAATTCCGCACAGCAAAATGCTTTCTGTCCTTAAAGACTCGATCGAAGACACTGGCGTACCAGCCTTCAGAACGTCTATCTCTCAGCGTCAGGCTTACGTAAAAGTTATGCTCGATGGCAGTACCGTATTCGATACGGATGACGGCGCAGCAAAAGGTGAGATTGATGTACTGACGAACGAAATTCTGGAGATAACTGCATGAGCAAGCCCGCTATGAAAATGAAACTTGGCCAGAACCGTGCCACACCAGCTGCCGTTGATGCCGTAATGAAGCCGTCAGTCATCACTAAACGACTGCAGATGAACATCCCTGAAGATCTCCATAAAGAGTTCAAGAAGGCTTGCGTCGATGATGACGTTGAAATGACGGACGTTGTCACTCAACTTGTAAGGGACTGGCTGAAGGGTAGGGCATAAACAAATGCTCACATGAGTACATGAGTATTTAATAATCGAATTCTAAGATGTTATGATGTTTAAATGACGGACGTCGTAACTAAGTTGGTAAGGAACTGGCTGAAAGACAGGGCATAAAACATAATCTCATAAACACATAATCATATGATTATTGGATTATAGAATTACTGAATCTTATGCTGTTAAGACAAAACAAAAGCCCCGACTAGCGGGGCTTTTGTTTATTCGTCTTGGGCTTCGAATAATTCTTCTATCGATTTGGTTGGATAGAAGAGGGCATTACTATTTTCGCGCTTGAGCTGGATGAAGCCAAGGCCAAGGTAGAATTTTTTGGCGTCGTCGCTGAGTGCTTCAACAAACATTCCATGTATTCCTACTGCCTGGGAAGCCTGATACACAACCTTCATGGCATGCGTTACAAGCGTTTCTCCATACCCTTGACGTTGAATGCTATTGTCAATTGCCAAACGCCCCAGCGTTACACTGGGAACGTTTTTATAGGGCACACGCTTTTGCTGAGTCTTGCTCGGGAAATACTCCTTTTCGAAGCAGCTCCCAGACAATGTGTAGTACCCCACAACCCGAGGTTTTTCCTCTCTCGTGACGAGCACATAACCACGCAAAAACTTGCCAATGTGTTGGCGTTTCAGATGGTCTGTGAGAAAAGTATTAAGATACTCTTCACCGCAATCGAAGTTGCTTACATCATACTCAACTTCCTCAGAAAAAATTTCTACCTTTAAACCTCGCATGTTATCACTCCAAATTCTGGAGACGCTTAGCAGCTTTTTTCAGTCGGTCGTTCGGTGCTGGCGGGTTACTGATCGCTTCCATAACCGCGTTCCATGACTCCTCGTTGAGGGTCAGGCGGCGGTGCTGATTAATAATTACCGCTGCACGTTCAGAGGCAGTGCTAACCATGAACTGTGAAATTGACTGGTTAGTCATTGCCGCGGCTTCTTCGATCATGCTCTTATCGTCTTCATTTAATCTAAGATCGATGCGCTGTTTCTTCAGTGCTGACATGGTCATTCTCCTCGAACACCCGTGATGTAAAAAGGGCGGTCAACTCTTTTTACGTGCGAGCCGATTGCTCTTAAATTTGTCTAGGCTTATCACCTGTAAATTGCCAGAAATTAAAATATGTACGGCATTTTACCGTACATAGATGATAAGGGCGGTAAATGAAACTATCAACTACAAGTTGTATTCAAAGGCAGCTATCGTACGAAATGTTGTAGTTGCTGTGACCAGCTCCCCGTTGAAGTAAATCCCCAAAAAACCTCATTAGAACCTTAATGAACTGGAGATTTAATGGGATGTGTGATTTACGAAGGTGCTCGCAAGTTTTTTGGGAGTTGAAGTGTGTTTGTAAAGCGGTTGTGTTTGTAATCCGGATCACAGAGAGGCATGGAGCAGAAGTGTGTTTATAAATCGGATCGTGTTTATAAAGCGGATCGATAAACACAAACGTTGAGCGTGCTTATAAACCGGATTTTCAGACAGCAGGGGAGAGCTAAAGGTATGGATATAACTGCATTCGTGTTTATAAAGCGGATGACAGGGCTATTTGAAGGGCTTAAAAACCCTCCGTACTACGCCAAAACGTGACTTCATCCGCCTTATAAACACATGTTTGGGTTACTCGTCTTCGTCCTGGTTTTTCTTATCCGCTTTATAACCACCTGGCACTGTCTTGATATCCGGGCGTGGCGTCCGGCTAGCGATGAGTAAGTGCCATTCACCGTCACGCTTCACAACATCACCATCAAGGTAGCCAACAGCTTTCAACTCATCTATCGCCTTGTTAATAACCCGGTTCTGCTGGTTATTAGGTGAAGTAAGCATCAGACGCCGCTTTATACGAGCAAACGAAAGAGGAATCGGCTTCTCGGGCAAACTTTCCAGGAACGTATAAAGAGCCTGTGCAGTACCTTTGTTGGCCAACTGCCGGAGTATAAACATCTGAATAAGAACCTGCCGATCAAACTGGTAGAGCTCCCAAAGCGACTCATCCGCAATGAGTACCATCGTGTCTTTTACTTCATCCCACTTACCACGGCTTAACAAACCGGACACGACACCTTGTTTATCACTCTCTGACGATAAGCGGATCGTCGTCCCACGCAAGCGGGCCAGAGAGTCCGCCAGACGCGTTCTAAGGCTTTTATCCTTGTCCTTGGGGAGATAACCACAAAAGGTCGCGAACTCGCTAAATGGGAGCTCTACAGTGTTTCCATTGAGGCCATATTTAGAGAACGCGAGGATGATCCCAACCCAAACCTTAAAATCAGTCTCCATAGACAGACGTGGGCCACTGATCCGAATGTCGGTATAACCTTCAGCCCGGGCCAGCTCCAGGCTTTGAAGTTCTTTGCTGGCATCAATGTTGATATTACCGGTATCCTTACCCTTGCGTTTCAAAGAGGGTAAGAATAGCCCGAGGCGCATCAAAGCAACTGGTTGGACGGTAGCGTTTTTTGTGGGGATGAGTTTCTTATTTTCCCCAATGACCTCTAACACTGTTTCGAGAGAAAGTTCCTGTTCTTTCTTAGACAT
>NZ_CP143661.1:0-116484 GCF_043965265.1 Enterobacter sp. ECC-249 | reverse complement strand
CACTTCCTGCGCTTATGTTGCACAGAAGGAGTAAGTACGGAATCTCTTGTCTTTTTTCGCGCACGGGTTATACTCCCATACAGAAGCAACAACTTCTGCATGATTTGTTAAGGACCCCGTTAATCTCGCGATGCCGCCAAGTATCTAAGATTATCGGGGTTTTTGCTTTTCTGGGCTTTGCTAACTAACCACCCAGAACCTGCCACCTTCTTCGGCGTGACAACCTAATAAATTCATTTAGAACAATAAGTTCTCCGACTTTATCACCACAACAATGCAGGATCAATTTTTAGGATCTATCCGGCAGCAGGATCAAACATCACCTCTGGAGCGATGCGCTTCTGCGTCTCGTTTTAAGCTTTCGAACAGCTCAAGTGGTACAAGATAAAATGCCGGCGCGCTACGGTTCAGAATAGCAATAGCATCACCCTCTGCTGACTCGACAGTCCCTAACGGATCCCTTTTGAACTCCGTGATACCAGCGACTTTCGTGCAATGTATCGGATGTGCCATAACTCCTCCTGATTTACAGATAGCACCTACGAATTATTGTATCGTAGCATACAATCAGACACTTAAAAGCATCATTAACTAATATTATGATCGCAGATCAAATCCAGTTAAGTGTCGCCTTACATGATATAGTACATCAACACACAGAATATATCTCTAAATTTCAAATACATACGGCTCTTAGTGGATGATGTCTAAACTCGTTTCTTCAAAAAAAAATTCCAACTCGCTCCCCAGGTTTTAAACCTGATATCCAACAGCAGAGAACCGATGACAATCAAGAACGGCAATCTGCAGTATGTAGCGGTAAACCAAGCTTTTCTTCGATTATTAAAACTCCCCAACGATTATCCGATTGTAGGAAAAACGTTGGACCAGCTCCCTACCTCCTTAGCTTACCTCTCACAACGAATACATAAGCAGGAGGAACTCGTTATGGAACATGAAGATAAGTTTTCTTCAATCGTTACGCATCCAATAGGTGAGAGCAACTCCATACATGCCCTATGCTTCGAATCTAGACCCTATTACGACGATGACGGGATCTGCTCAGGAACGATGCTTCAAGTTAGGCCTGTTGATATTTTTGGGCCAGACAGCTTGCTATCGGGAGACGTTCCCAAATCGTTGGTATACAGGGTACCGTCTGAGATATTCACAAATGCTGAATGGGAGGCCATCTTCTTAATCTCTCTAAAATACAGCAGGAAAATGATGTCTCGAATATTAGGAACCTCTCTTAAAGCGGTAGAACACAGAATCAGCCGATGCCTGCAGAAAACCGGGACCTCGTCTGGAGCCGAACTATTAGACTTTTGCAAAAAGAATAACTGGGATGCATATGTTCCCCCTCGTTTTTTAAAGCCTCGGTTTCGACTATTCAGAGCTGCTCCTGATGCGTATCTAGTTGACTCATCACTAAGCAGACAGTAGTCTTCAAAGGTCACAGTAAATCCTGTGATCGGGCGTGAGAACCCGTATCTACACGTGCACATAGACACGCACAAGCGTGTTTTTTTGTGTACTGAACCAGCACATCTTCGTAATGGCGGTTCAGGTAGGGCAACCGTAAGGTTGGCCGGTACCGTGTAGGCCGGTTTCTCACCCCTGCCTGGGCTGCCACCAGAGCGTGAGAACTCCTTGGTAGCCGACATAGTATCTACACGGGAGCTTCATCTATGATGTGCAAGAACCTATCAAAAATTTCTATATCCCCCTTAGCAAATGAACATGCCTTTATAGGCCTAGCTGCTAAAGCTCACCCTCATCAGAAATCCTTCGCCCATACCACATGTCGCGACAAGGTCCATGGGGTTTCTCCCCATTAAAGGGGATGCATATTGCGCGTAAATTTACTACGTATAGATTTGCTAGGGGACTTAACGATGATTAATGAAAACACTATTAACGCCCTGCATAGCGTATTTCCTGAGCTTTCCAGAAAACAGTTAGAAATCGTTACTCTGTATGCTCACGGTAATGCATATGAGACAATCGCTGACATTTGCAATATTTCTGTTGAGACAGTCCGCTCGCATCTGAAGCGAAGTACTAAAGCTCTGAACTTAAAAAGTAACGATGCAATGCGTGCAGTTATATTGTCACGCTCATACTTTTTCATGATTTCATTGATGATCACAAATTAATCAAAAAATGCACCCTTGAGGGTGCATTTTTAGGATTCAGCCTATTTACACTTTACTTCATTATACAGAGAAACAAAAATACGCACAGTTCCTTAAGTATTGCCGCCAATTTTACTTAAGGGACTAACCTACAAGAGCATCCTGAGCCATGAAGGCGCTCGAACTACAGCATGCAAACTTAAGTGTTTGTTAGTAAGACTGTTTCGCCTTCATGGTTGAGTATGTTCGACCCCATTGAACTTGAATTATCCTTTCATGGATCAATTCTGCGCGAAGCGTTCAAAAATGAATATTGAGACTGTATGTAACCAACAATGGTATCTTGCTCTCTATATTACCGGGGGCAAAAACCGCGAGAACTTATTCGACTGGCTACACGACAGGAGAATAACTCCATGGACACCTTTATCCTTAACGCAAATACGGCGTGCGGATGCCCCGCATGTTTTCAGAAAAAGGATCTCGGCCGTTTTCCCAGGATATTTCTTCCTTAAGGCAGATTTCGAATCACAGAAAATAGATATGATTCGGGCGCACTCTGCATTCTGCGACTTTGTGAAATTCGGCAGTAAAATTGCCCCTGTGAATACAAGGGTAGTCGAAGCATTAATGAAGAAATACCCCGACCCGACTCATCACCCTGCTGCAAGAGCTGAACTCGAAGCGGCATCAGATATCTGGCTGACAAAAAGCCAATACAAACGCCTTACGCAGTTAGATAAAACGGATCATCCCATATCCCGGACTGCAATGCTGTTCGATATGATCACCCATGCTGATGCGTGGGGATTTTAAAATGTACTTAACCGAGCCTCTTAAGCTGGTTCAAACCAGTTTTACACCATCCCTTTAGTTTCCCCCGTTCACGGGGGCTTTTTTTCACCGTTTTCCGGCAATGACGTCTGGGCTGGCCCTGCCCAATGAACACCCTCTGTTCCTGTAGCCAGCCTGCTTTCAGGCTTCTTTCATTCTGGCGGAATGAAGGTACAGACGTCATTGCCAGAAACCGGAACCAGAGAGAGACAAACCATGCAATCCACCCAGGAACAGGTCAGCCATCTCTTGTGGTGCATTCTCGTAGCCTTACGTACGGCAGTCGAAAACCATCACATAACCTCAGAGCGTGGCAAACGTAGATTCATCACAGAATGGCTAAGCGGAGCACGAAGAATACCAACATTCAAAGGGATGAGTAGCGAGTTTATGACTATCCGGCAGTTGCTCGAAAACGAACGAAATCGTCCCATTGATGACGTCCTGACTGCGCTCTGGACCAACGCTGTTTCAACCGGGAACTGTGATCTGTTTCGTTTTCGGGCAGTTCTTAATTCACTTCTCGGCCTTGGCTGGAAGCACTGCCTTTGCCCCTGGCCTGAGCAGGTTGTAACTGAAATCATGGAACGCCAGCGAAATCGTAAGAACCACATCCTACAGTTCACCCGTATGGAAGAAGCATTTACCGCGACAGGCTCAATGGCTTCCCCCGTCACGCTTCAACTCCTCCTGAAAAAAAATGAAGATGATGAGGTAGAAAAGTCTTTCTATCTCGATCGTTTCTCTGTTGTCCGTGGCCGCGATATCTCACTACCCAAAGCCACTCTTCGCACACTCTATATCGGACATCACACACTGCCGGAGTCAGCATGGGGTGCCCGTGAAGGCGTCCGCTACGGAGATGTATGGCGCCCTGACCTTCATTAATCTTTTTGCCGAGGCTTAATCATGAAAACGCATACATTGGGCGTGCTATGTTCCCTGCTGGCGTTATATGGCTGCAACGGAGCTACTACTTCAAACCAGGCTCATCACCGTAATGAAATCGGGCAGTATCAGAAAAACGAAACTGCATACATTCCTGTCAGAGCCAGTATTTACGAGCTTTCCACTCCCGTAACGCCTGAACTAAAGGAATTGCTTGAACAGCCAGGTGCAAAAATATCTTTAAGACCGGTCAGCGCTTCACTGGGAGACGAACTCACGGAACTGGTCGCTAAAGGGGACGTCAGACTGCTCTACGATATGTCAGGAGTCACAACCAACAACAAGGCATTACTTTTCTCTGTTTCAAATTACTCCGCTCAACAACACGCAACGACAGGGGAGAAGAAGAAAGAAAATGTCGTGGATGATCTCTCATTAGTGATAACGCCGGCTCTTTCCGCAGACTCTGCATTAATGCAGATGACCGTAGAGCTTTCCCGGACCACTGGCAGCTCAAAAAATGAATATTCCCGTTACGCTATCAACTTCCGACAACTTCTCAGATTAAAAGGTGGACAGAAGCTCAGTGTTGCTCTTCCCCTCAATGACGAAACGAACCGCCTCATTATCATCTCTCAAAAAACATAACCGTCCCGACTCGTCACTTCCTGCTCCCTTTCATACCTGTATTTCACTAACAACTAACTCCGGAGTAAAAAACATGAAACATATTACCCTTGCCGTATTGCCGCTTATCCTGAGCGCCTGCTCATCCTCACAGCCCGATCAGCGTATTGACATTACTCACGGCAAACCAGCCTCTGTCCAAAAAGTGGTTTCTCTCAGGATGGATGCGCCGCTCAGCCAACCTGTTACTTTCGACAACTCAGACAGCGTACGCTATGTAAATTCGGTCACTACGGAAGATGGGAAAATCGTCAGTAAGGAATACCGCACTCTCTCTTATGGAACCACGGTCAGGGCTGTCGTCAGCGATGCAGGGGATGACAAACAACTCGTTTCACTGGCGGTACGACACGCCTGCCATCCCGAATTATCAAAACTCTCAGCTGGCTCAGCCGAGGAAGGGATAGACCTGCCCTCGCAAAATTACATAACTCAACAGCAAAAAATTCTGATAGCGCGCGGAGACGATGTTCTGATCAGCGGTATCGGTTTTGACGCGAACTGTGCTTTTCCACGTATTACCGTTCACCCCACCGAATAACCCCGGGGATCATCATGAAAAAACTTGCCCTGCCCCTGTTAATACCGTCGCTGTTAAGCAGTTGCGCGGGATTTAATAACCGTAACATTGCTCCTGACACACCTGCGCTCGTGTTTGTCGACGGCCAGATCAGCGATAGTGCCGATATCATTACACAGACACAGCGGCGAATTGCGCCTCCGGCGGCCACTCCCGTTCCCGTACGCCAGCCGACATCTGTAGCGGTAACATCGCAGACCTCCCCGCTGCCGCAACCAACAATGATGGCCTCCTCCGCAAAACAAGTCAGCTCAGTGAGCCCCATCATGAATCCAGCGCTGCCGGCACTCACATTTACCGGCACACCAGGTCCCGTTGCCGTTCTGTCATTATCACAGGTGCGTAACCTCACTTTCGAACAGTGGGTCAGGCGCATCATTCCGACTGGCTGGACGCTGAACTATGAGAATGCCCTGCGACCTGTACTGAATACCCGTATCGTCTCGGTCGACACCAATGACCAGTGGACCAGGGTGCTCAACCGTCTGCTGACAGAGCAATCCATCCAGGGTCAGCTGGACTGGGATCGTCATGCCGTCACATTGCAGCGAAAGGGGCAAACCGCTCAGATGACCGTCCCTGCACTGTCCACTGGAAACCTCCCTGCGCCGCCACAGGCGTCTGGCGCGCCGAGAAATCCGTTCAGCGGACCGGAGGTGACCCAACCCATACCGACGGCAGCGGTTAAAACCAGCACATCCTCTGTAACAACAAAACCGATGAAGGCACCAACAGCGGTAGTTAAAGCACAACCAGCCACCGGGGAACCAGTCGCACCTGTGGTTCAGGGTAAAACCTGGCTGGCGCCATCGGGAACGACTCTTCGGGAAATGTTGATGAAATGGGCGCAGGATACCCGCTGTGAATCAGGCGCATCATCGCACTGGACGGTTATCTGGCCAGTATCCGTGACGGATTATCGGCTTGACGCACCACTGACCTTCCGCGGCTCATTTGAAACCATGCTCGGTCAGATGTTCGACCTTTACCGTTCAGCACAGAAACCGCTTTATGCTGAAGCTTCCCGCATGCAGTGCGTGGTATCTGTCACAGACACTCCGGCAGGTCGGTGATGGGCTGGGTCATACTGGCAATCAGCATGATATTTTTCCTGATTGTCGGTGATATAGATTCGCAACAAAATCAGACCAGCCGGACTGCAATACAGACGCAGAGCGGCCAGCTTTATGCCTCCCAGATCCTGACTATCGCCAACCGCGTTAACGACTGGCGTTACAAAACTGGCCAAACGAATGGCACAGTTCCAGTTGACCAGCTGGGTCTTCCCTTTACTCCCGACGCCCGGATCCAGTACCGGTTACTTCAGAGTAGATTGTGGGTCTGGATGCCGGAACAAGCTGGACTCGTTGATGCCTTACGGGCACAGAGTCGCGGTTCGGCACTCATCGGCACCATGAGAAGCGGCCAGTTAATCTGGCTTTCCGGTCTGGCCACCGGGCTCACGGCTCCACAGGGCGTTCCTGAAGGCGCTGTGGTTTACCTCAACTAATCCGGATTTCCCCCATGAAGAAAACCCTTTTGCGGCGCCTGCTGATGGCGTCCTGCTTTGCCATGCTCGCAGGTTGTACCTTCTCTGAAATCAACAAAATGCAGACTAAGGCACAATCTGACGCCACGGTAGCCCGCGCACAGGCACAGCTCCCGCGAACACAACATCAACAACCACTGACCTGGACGGAGCGTCAGTGGATTAATCCGAGTCCTATCCCGGTCGCCGTTCGTGAACGGAACCACCAGGCTCCGTCATGTAATATCACCCAGGCAAAAAATACTATTACGCTACAGGAACTGGCACAACGCATCACCGCGCTGTGTGGAACCCCCGTTATTTTTACTCCTGACGCCCTTGATATCAGCCAGAGCAGCGTCAGTACCGGCGTCACACGCCAGATGAGTGGCACACTACCACCACCTGATGACAGCGGTCGGACGCCACTGGCCAGTCTGGGGGGCGTAACTTCTTTGCCGACTGGAGGAACCAGCCAGCCCCTGAACCTTACCGGACTGATGTGGCAGGGAGACCTGGGCGGACTTCTGGATCTGATGGCCAGCCGTAGCGGTCTCTACTGGCGAATGGATAATGGAACTATCGTGTTCTATCTGATGGAAACCCGGACCTATTCGCTGGCCATGCTGAACACTAAAACGTCCAGCACGTCGAGCGTCAGCTCAGGGACGACCAGCAGTATGGGAGCCACCAGTGGTACAGATAACTCCGCCTCCGGCGAATCCACAACCTCCCAGAGCACAACCACGGGGCAGGAATACGATTTGTATGCTGATCTGCGAAAAGCTGTGGAGTCGATGCTGACCCCGAACAAAGGTCGCTACTGGCTGTCCTCCTCCAGCTCATCACTGATTGTGACAGACACGCCGTCAGTACAGGCCGCTGTGGCCCGTTATGTGAACGAGCAAAATCTCATCATGAACAGACAGGTAGCCCTGAATGTTGAAGTCCTGAGCGTCGGTAACTCACGAAACGAAGATTTCCGGATTGACTGGAACCTGGTGTACAAGTCACTGCACTCTGCTGGCGCCACGCTTAACAACGCGACAGGGGATCTCACTGGTGGTATTTCTGCCGGCGCGTCCATTCTTGATACCGCTACTGGTAATGCCGCGAAGTTTGCTGGCTCCAGCCTTCTGCTGAAAGCATTGTCAGAACAGGGCGATGTCAGCGTCGTCACTTCTCAGTCCAGTACCGTGACTAACCTGACGCCCGTGCCTATTCAGATGGCAGATCAGACGGTCTATGTAGCGCAGTCGGCTACAACGACAACCACCGATGTCGGCGCCACCACAACGCTGACGCCTGGGATGATCACCACCGGTTTCAACATGACCCTGTTACCGTTGATTCAGGAAACAGGTAACGTTCAGCTACAGGTAAACTTCAACCTGTCAGATCCACCGACCATCCGTAACTTCACGTCAAAAGACGGGAACTCTTACATCGAGATGCCATATACCAAACTGCGCTCTCTGAGCCAGAAGGCAAATCTCCGGGCCGGGCAATCGCTGATCCTCACTGGTTTTGATCAGAACAATACCTCCGTCAATAAATCCGGCACCTTTACGCCAGGGAACCCGCTCCTGGGCGGAAGTCAGTCAGGTAAAAACGAACGGACCACTCTGGTCATCGTGATCACACCGACATTCCCGCAAAGTTCCGGAGGCTGAAATGAAGGATGAGGATTACCTGTTTACAATCCGGGATGGAAAATCCCGCAGCCGTTACTGGCTGGCGGGGATGGACTGGGCGCCAACGGAAAGACAAAAATTTCGGCTGCCGCCATTTCAACCAATAAAATCACGTTCCGGAAGAACAGACGGCATCGGCGTCCACACCTCAACAGGACAGTTCAATAAACGGGACACAGGGCAATCAGTCGCTGGGAGTGGCAGATTGCCCGTCCGTCATCGCCGTCACCAGCTCTTTTCGCTGGCACTCGCGTTCTGTGCCAGCACACGAAATGGATACGGCATTTATCGGTTGAGTAGTACCGACTTCGTGTTTCTGGCCAGTATTAATGGTGTGCCTGCCGTCACTGCCGATAAAACAGGGAGTGCGGACAAAATGCAGGGGCTGCTGACACTGTTCCTGAGCATGAACGAACCGCCCCCAGAAGGCTGGGTCTGTCTGGCATCAGTGGAAAACCCCCTTGATGCTAACAGCCTCTTTGCCGGACTATCTGCACGCAGGCGACAGCAATGCCGTGTGCATGTAGATGGACTCCGGAGGCAGCGCTGGTTACTGGCTTGCGCGATACTGCTGCTCAGCACAGGCGCCATTGCCTGGTGGCAGACGGCCACACCACCGGAGGAACCGGTACTCACCGCTGAAGAAATACAGGCCAGGGCGCGCGCAATGTTCGCCAGTCAGGCAAAACCTAAGGTTTTGCCTCATCCCTGGGCACGCGAGGTAACAGCCCAGGCTCTGATTGATGATTGTCAGAGAAAGACCGATCCGGCGCTACATGTTCTGGGGAGCTGGAAACTGGCATCCGGGACCTGTTCTCCTGACGGTATAACCCTTTTGTACCAGATTATGCCCGGTGGCACAGTCGAGGGGTTTCTCGCTCGCAGTCAGGAAGTCTTCGGTGTCACGCCAGTATTCAATCTTAAGGAGGGGGGGCGGGAAGCCCGAATTTCATTACCGCCCCCGGACAGACCACTCAGGGATGAAGCAGTGCCTGACAGTTCATTGCAGCTCATCCGCATCCTATCCTGGTTCCAGCGTCAGCAAATCACACTCAACATCACCGATGTAGCCATGCCTCCAGTCCTGCCGGGGTCGAACGGAGAACCGCCTCCTGTGCAGGACTGGCAGGAATACGCGTTTAGTTTTTCCGCGCCCCTCCCCGCCATCATCTTATTCGACGGTCTGGATGAAACTGGTATCCGACTTACCCGTTTAACATTCGAGCTGAACGGAAGTGCGTTCAGCTATACCACTGAAGGTAAAATTTATGCGTCAGCAAAGTAAATTTCTTCGGCAGGCGACACTCTGGCTCCTGCTGCCAATATTCGGGCCTTTACCCGTTCAGGCCTCTCAGTCCACGAACCAGCAGGTATCACCGCCAGCAGGGAACGTGATACCCGGTGTGACAAAGGGACAGCTTGAACAGCTGCATATCCGAAACGTCATTCTTCAGGCAGAAGTTCAGGGCGCGCAACTGCAGCGCCAGCTTGAGGAAAATCAATCCAGCGTCGGCACTCCTGCCACCGCTCTTCCCGGTGCCTCCTTCGGCGATACTTCACTGCCTGGCCAGCCTGCACGTCCGGTTACTGTGAGTAATCGCCCTGTCGTGCTGGAGATTAACGGCCGCGATAAAAACCTCCGCGCCACACTACAACTGCAATCAGGACTGTCATTGGTCGTATCACCCGGAAGCCGTATTCCAGGAATGGAGAGCACAGTCAAAAGCATTACCTTAGCCGGAGTCACACTCAGCGATGGCACACTGCTTGCCTTTGGGGACTAACCATGAGCGCTATTACTGCAGAATCTCTTCTGCTGTTTGATGACGGTGACAGGAAAGAAATCCTCATTGATACCAACCAGCGAGTCGACCCAGGTGTACAGGCCGCGCTGATGG
The DNA here is from genome assembly GCF_043965265.1 of Enterobacter sp. ECC-249. Lineage (NCBI taxonomy): Bacteria > Pseudomonadati > Pseudomonadota > Gammaproteobacteria > Enterobacterales > Enterobacteriaceae > Enterobacter > Enterobacter sp. ECC-249. Next base: position 106,237 of record NZ_CP143661.1, on the reverse strand, counting down.
ACTTAATGAACAAACATCCGGGGATCAAACATCGGTTTGTCACTCTCTCAGACTTACGAGAGGCGCGAAAAAAGCAGGAAGCTCAACCTCAGGCCAGCGATAAGACAGGATTAACTCTGGCAGACCTGGATGGAGACAGCAGCCAAAGTGAACAACGGATCCTGAACTATTTTTCAGTGGCCAAAAAGCTCGGTTCCTCAGATATTCACTTTCTCATTTCAGATTCACTCTTCCAGGTCAAAATGCGCGTCCACGGCTATTTGCATGTGGTGGATGAACGTCGGCGGGAGGAAGGTATATCCCTCTGTGCCACCTGTATTCTCTCGATGTCGGATGTGTCAGAAACCAGCTTCTACCCACACCGGGAACAGGATGCACGACTCTCCCCGGCAATGATGCGGAAAATAGGTCTGTTTGGTGCCCGCTACAGTCACCGCCCAACTGGCGATGGGCTGATTGCGGTTATGCGACTTATTCCGGATGACGGTAACAACGTACCTGACTTCCTGCAACTGGGTTATCTACCCGAACAAATCAAGCTGCTTAAACGCATGATTGACCGACCTGAAGGTAAGATCATCCTCTCGGGGCCAACTGGTTCCGGTAAATCCACCACGCTCCGTACCGCCTGCCGTGAATATCTGGATACCAACCCCGGGCAACACCTTCTGACCATCGAAGACCCACTTGAGGGGCAGGTCGTGGGAGCTGTTCAGACGCCAATCATCTGCGACAAATCAGATGAGGAAGCAGTACGTATCGCCTGGGGAAAAGCTATCTCGTCAGCGCTGCGACTGGATCCGGACGCCATTATGGAGGGTGAAATGCGTGACCTTGTCTCGATGCTGGCCACCATTTATGCCGCCCAGACCGGACACCTGGTGATGACAACCCTGCACACAAACTCAGCACTCGGCATCCCGGAGCGTATGGTTACGCTCGGTGTTAACGAAAATCTGTTGTGTGATGCCCAGCTTTTAATCGGATTAATCAGTCAGCGTCTGGTACCCACACTATGTCCGGAATGCCGTATATCCTGGCAGGATAAGGTCAACACCTTAAGTGACGAGGAAAAGAACTGGCTGGAGAAATACTGCAATATTGAAGGCGTCTGCTCGACCGACAGGCTCTATTTCCATAACCCGGACGGGTGTGAAGCATGCACACAGGTAGTGGAGATCAACGGCCAGGTGCGTGGCAAAGTCGGTCAGGGTATCAGGGGACGTACCGTCATTGCCGAGGTTATCGAGACCAATAACCGTCTTTTTAAGCTGCTGAAAACTGACGGCAAGGTTGCGGCTCGCCAGTTCTGGATAAACAACATGCAGGGGATCAGCCGTGTCCGGCACGTTCTGCATAAAATCAACGAGGGGCTGGTCGACCCGCTGATGGCCAACCGGATCATTCCACTCGATGAAGATGAACGTCTGGAGGTGGATGATGCGTGAAATGCACTTCCTGAAACGACTCCGATATAACCTGGTCCGTAAGACGTTCAGCGGTCAGTATCGTGTTCAGTTCTATGATGCGCTGCGGTTTCTGATTGAAAACCGACAGAAACTAAAGCCTTCACTGGAGAAAATGCGCAATGCATGGACGAACTTCGGCCAGAACTGGCATCCCTACGTTGAGCTGACGGACGACTGTATTGATGCGTTAAGGGAAAACAGCGGCGAAAAAACGCTGGAGCGCACCCTCACCCGGTGGCTACCTGCCGCAGAAGCTTCCGTTATAAGCGCCGGCATACGCAGTGAGTCACTTCCACGCTCACTAAGATACGCCTGTGCCCTGACCCACGCGGGTAAGCGTATTCGCGCAGCTGTATGGCAGATGGCCATCTATCCGATTGGTTTTGCCATCATGTTGTCCAGTTCCATCTATGTACTGAATGCCGAACTACTTCCTACGCTGACAGAAATCAGCCCGCCAGAGAACTGGACCGGGGCGCTAGGGTTTCTTTACGGGATCTCAGTGTATTTCAGTGAGTATGGAGTGATAACCGGCATCGCCGCCACCGCTTTAATTATCTGGACGGTCTGGTCACTCCCGCGCTGGCATCGCCCTGACAGGCTTCGTCGTATATTCGACGGGCTGATGCCATGGTCGGTTTATAAGGATATTCAGGGCGCGACCTTCCTGTTGAATATCGGTGCACTGCTACAGTCCGGCGTAAGAACCAAAGACGCGCTGGAGATCCTGCTGGAAACGGCATCCCCCTGGCTTGCTGTGCGTATTGATGCGATTACCGAACATGTGCGTGAAGGTAAACATTTCGGACTGGCCCTGAAGGACTGTGGTTACGATTTTCCGTCGCAGGAAGCGGCCAACTTCCTCTCCCTTTTGCAGGGTGATGGAGACGATGAAATCATCATTAACTACGGACAGCGCTGGCTTGAACAAACCCTGGAGCGCGTAGCAAAGCGCGCTGTTGTAATCCGCGGACTCATGTTCCTGGCAATGATCCTGATGCTTCTGCTTCTGGTCCTTGTCGTTATGGATATTAATGCCCTTAACAGCTCGTCGGGCTCTTTTTAAATGAGGAAACATCATGCAATTTAATTCTGAACCAACTTCTCAGCCATACAAACCAACTAAGGCGCTTTCGCAACACCGCGGCTGGGGCTTCCTGGAGCAGGGCAGCATCGCGCTAATCGTACTGGTCGTCATCGGGATCGTCCTGGCGGGATACTTCGCCCTCAAAAATAACGTCAACGTAGGTAAGGAGTCGTCGAACATTCAGTCGCTCATCACAAGCACCCAGAACATGATGAAAGGAGGAGATGGATACACATTCACTTCCGGTGCCAAAATGATGGGCTCGCTTATCCAGATGAAACTTCAGCCTAAAAGTATGACTGTACGTGGTACCCCCTCTTCCGGCACCGCCACGCTTTATAATGGATGGGGTGGAGCCGTGACACTGTCACCTGTCACAGTCTCCGGGTTCTCAAATGGATTCTCTTTGACCTACGAAATGGTTCCTCAGGGTGCCTGCGTCTCGCTCGTCACAGCACTCAGTCGCGCCAAAATTGCTGATGCGATCACCATCAACTCCACGGCGCACAGTGATGGGGTTGTGACAACTGAAGAAGCCAGCGCGCAATGCACAGCTGACAATGGCAGCACAGGTACCAACAAGCTGATCTTCACGATGAACAGCTAAGGAGACAACATGCGGAGAGAACGCATTCTCTCCTGCCGCCTGGTAATGACGCTGCTCATTCTGTCCTTTTCCTCCGGCCCATTGATGGCCAGCACGAACTCCCCGCCTGCGACTTTTGATGCCTGCTTTAACAATGCCGGTGCCCGATACCAGATCGAGCCACTGCTGCTTAAGGCAGTGGCCAAAGGGGAGTCTTCGTTCCGTCCATGGGTCACAAACACCAACCGGGATAAAAAGGGTAATCCGGTCAGCACGGACTATGGGTTGATGCAGATTAACTCAACCCATGTTCCTAAGCTCGTCCGGATGGGTGTCATCCAGGGGGCAGAAGACCTGCTGAAGCGCCCCTGTCTGAACATTCAGATAGGGGCGTGGATCCTGGCCAGCCACTTTCAGGTATGTGGTGTGACCTGGAATTGCCTCGGGTCTTACAACGCTGGATTCCGTAAGGATCGGCACGAAACCCGTGAGCAATATGCCAACCGTATCTGGGGGTTCTATCTGGAGCTGAAAGGTCTTCGAGTCTGTCGACAGGTGAAAGGAAAGCGAATATGCGAACCATCATAGTTACGAGTCTGACGACAGCATGGAGTCTGCCGTTACTACTGGGGTTCGCAATCATTGGCAGAGTCCTGATGTGCCGCGTGCTCGAATTTCTGGAGGAGCACCCGATAAACGTTAAGGAACAGAAAACAACCTTGACGGCAGGGATTTGGTTCTTCGCTACTTTCAGTATGATCGCTGCCCTTGCACCGGTTCCTGTTGCTGATCGGGCAGCTGCCATAGTGATGATGGCCTTCCTTCTTCAGGCCGGGAGCACAGACGCAGTCAGTGGATATCTGCCACGAACCTTCACAGTACGGCTGTTACTTGGGGGATTGCTCTGGGGAGCAGCATCAGACGTTTCAGTTGAAAGTATATCTACACAACTGGCGGAGATCGCAGCAACAGTCAGTCTGATGGCACTACTGAGTGTCCTGGTAAACCGGGGCACTCAGCGTCTGGGTCAGGGGGATTTATGGCTGATAACTGGCCTGACTGCCTGGATGGGTGGGAAAGATGCTGCACTGGTCACTCTGTTTGGAGCAGCAGCCTTTGTTCTCTGGCTGCTAACCTGGAATGTATCGGGGAAAAAAGAGGGACCGCTGGGACCCTGGCTTTGTCTTAGCGGGAGTATTTTCCAGCTCACTCTTCTGTATCAACCTGTATGGATATCGATTCTATGAAAAAGCATGATCGTGGCTGGGCAAATCTTGATGTCGCTCTGTCGCTCCTTGTTGTGATGGCAATGGCCGTCTTTGGACTCACTAAATACAAGGACTGGCAACAGGAGAAAAACTGGCAGGTTGAAGCAGCCCATATCAGTACCTACGCAGCAGCTGCGCGTGGCTACGTCGGGCGAAACTATGCCACGCTGTTAAGTGCAACCAGCACTACCGCGCCGACAGTGATCACCACAGCCATGCTTAAAAATACCGGTTTTCTGCCGTCCGGTTTTACCGAAACAAACAGCCAGGGTCAGCGTATGAACACGTACCTGGTCAGAAACGGGCAAAACACGGAATTGTTGCAGGGAATGGTGGTATCAAGCGGTGGAAGTGTATATCCGGCCAAAGCATTGAGGCTGATATCGAGGGACATCAAAACCGGATTCGGAGGATACATCGATGACGGTAAAACTGCCACCGGTGCCTTGCGGACTTGGAAAATCCCGCTGAGTAGCTACGGAGCTACTTCCGGAAATGGACATATCGTCGTGCTCCTCTCAACAGATGAGTTATCTGGTGCACAGGAGGATAACGACAGGTTGTACCGTTTTCAGGTTAATGGCCGCCCCGACCTGAATAAAATGCACACAGCAATAGACATGGGGGGAAATAATCTGAACAGCGTCGGTACCATTAATGGTAAGACAGGAACATTCAGCGGAAATGTGAGTGGTTTAAATGGTATTTTTTCCCAGAATATTACAGCGGGAGCACAGGTAAAAGGAGCTACAGTCCGTGCTGACAGTGACATCAGCGCCGGACGCAATATTACGGCAACAAACGAGGTCTCTGGTGCCACAGTTAAAGCAACAGGCAACCTTTCAGCTGGCGGTGTTTTGCAACTGGGTCAGGTAAACGTTGCAGGTATAGCCTGTTATCCGAATGGGCTGATAAGCCGTGATGCCAGTGGTGGCGTACTTTCCTGTCAATCCGGTGTGTGGAAGGGTACAGGCATAACCGAGGGTAATTACACTGTTCTCGGGACATTTAAAGGTTCTTACTCCGGTACGAATAATACAGGAAAGCAATATCGCCTGTACGTAACAGGCGGCAATCCACCTAGCAAAAAAATCAACTATGGAGATGCTGATAACTGCGTTAATACATACTCGCTCGTCGCTGAAGTTGGGGGGCTGTACGTTGCAAGAGATTTAAATGGCAACTCTCAGTGGCAAAAATCAGGGACAGTGAACTTTGAAGTCCCGGATGGGTCTTCATTTTCTATTGTCTCAAATGGAATGATGTCTTACGGCTGTGACTACGGATCGTTCACTGTCTTTCGTTTCCAATAACCTTGACAGTCTGATATGAGAAATGTGCTGGTTGTGTAACGTGTTGCAGATTATTTACCTGTACTCTGTCGTCTTAGCTTACCAACAGTCAAACTCCACAACTCTGAATGTTAGTGGGATTTAGCGATAAATAACGGCAGTTAAGCAGCCTTTTGATCAGTGGTAGGTGACGAGATTGAAACTCCCAGGTGAGCATCCGTAAGAGGGTAAGGGGTTTGACGTTACACTAAACGTCGATCCCGCTGGGATAATGAAGTTTATAGTTCCGGATTTACTCCAATCTGAGTTAGCGGTACCAGCCGATGTAATGATACGTCCGTCAACCATACCTTTAAGATCCCATGTATTACGGCAATTGTCACCGTCTTTAATTCCTCTATCTATAGTGGAAACGCCGCCGGAAGCGTAAACCGTCATCGGGCGGCCAGTATCGTTAACCGATGTGTAAGTGGAAACAAATGCCCCTAGCGAAGAGTAACTACCGTTATAAATGGAGCCGGAAATCCACACACCGGATTGACAGTGTTATTGCATTTTTCGCACAAGGCTTTATTTTCTTCGCCTTTTGGGAGTAATGATGTCTTCTGTTGCGCGTATTAGAAAAATGTCTCTCAGTCGGGGCCTCGATAAGTATTACGAGTCGGTATCAGTTCACAAAAAGGGACATCTTCAGGAATTTTACCGGGTCAACGTCATTAAGCGTCACCCACTGGCTAACCGGAACATGGATGAGATCACCACAGTTGATATTGCAGCCTACCGTGATGAAAGGCTGATGCAGTTCAACCCAAGGACTGGGAACCCTATCACTGGCAATACAGTAAGGCTTGAACTGGCGCTTTTATCATCTCTATTCGGGATCGCTCGCGTGGAATGGGGAACCTGTCGAAGCAACCCAGTCGAACTGGTACGTAAACCTAAAGTATCCAAAGGTCGTGATCGCCGCCTGACATCCAGTGAAGAGCGCAGACTGTCCCGTTATTTCCGGGAACGAAACTTAATGCTGTATATAATTTTTCATCTCGCGCTTGAGACAGCCATGCGGCAGGGTGAAATCCTTAACCTGCAATGGGAATACATCGACCTGCAGCACGGCGTAGCACATCTGCCCGATACCAAGAATGGCTCATCACGAGATGTTCCTCTCTCACGTAAGGCTCGTAACCTGCTTCAGATGATGCCGGCCCAGCTAAAAGGTAAGTTGTTTTCCTATACGTCATCCGGTTTCAAAAGCGCCTGGCGGAATGCCCTCAAGGAACTCTCTATCGAGAATCTGCATTTTCATGATCTACGGCACGAGGCCATCAGCCGTTTCTTCGAACTCGGTACGCTGAACGTTATGGAGGTCGCAGCTATATCAGGCCATCGCTCGATGAATATGCTAAAACGCTACACCCATCTGAGAGCTTACCAGCTGGTCAGCAAGCTGGACGCGCGACGGCGCCAGACTCAAAAGATCGCCCCCTACTTCGTGCCCTATCCTGCCCAGGTCGAGCAGGACAGCGAAGAATCAGGTGACATCAAGGTAATGCTATGCGATTTCGAAAATCTGACAGTATCAGCGCCGACTCGCGAACTTGCTTTGGCCCGCGCCAGCGAACTGCTACTGCGGACACTGGCTCTTGCAGCCCAGCGCGGCGAACGAGTCCCCGCGCCGGGAGAGCTTCCTGTCAGGACAAACAATCACATCATGATATGTCCGCTTAACCCCGACCTGGCACTGTCGGCCCAGGTATAACTTTTCTTCTGGAGGGGCTGTGTTTCTGATTTTCCTTTCAGCAGTACCACTAACGCTACTGCTGTATTGCCCGATAATGACAATCGTCAGTGCCGTGACGCCCTGGAAAGGGTTCCGAACGGCCTTGGTTCGACATCGTAAGAAGCATTACACAACCCTGCATCTGTCGACATTTGACCGGGTTGGCCATCTTAATCTCCGGCGTGCGGCACGCTTTCACCGGAGCTTTCTGGTCACGTTGCAGCTGGCGCTACAAAGAGACAGCTCGCCGGTGTACTTCACATCCCATCTGATGCGACCGGCACACCTGAAAAGCATGACTATCCTGATGTCAAAAATGGGGGAAACGCACCGCTGGCGCTGCACCACAGTCACGATACCTCCAGCCATCAGAAACGGGATACGGCTGCAAACATTTTTACAGGAATGGCGCTGGATAACCGTACCTGAAACCGGCGTGCTTGTACTCATTCGGCCGCGCCGGAAAGCTCGCTAAAAAAGCAAATACACAAACGTAATTAAAACGAACACGCAAACGCAGTCGATCTACACGATCGAATTAACTCGTTATACATACGCGTCACGATTAATTATTCTTTAACCCACTGAGTAACAAAGTTTAATTTCACTTAAGGGGGCCATGTGGCAAACAGTCTCACAGCAATTTTCACCTCGCTTCTGGCGCTCCCCGACCTTGATCGGAACAGGATTGCAGAACTGCTTCAGCGCAATGATAAGAAGCCCATGCAGACCACATCACTTCGGTTGCGACCTGGTACCCGTCAACTGATTGATGAGCTGTCAGGCAAAATTGGAATTTCTCAGTCAGAGTTGCTGAGTATGGTAATTGAAGGCTCTTTTCGCGATATCTTCCTGCCATTCAGTAATACTGCAATCAGCGTTATAGACCGCTTTGAGCTACTGATGCAGTCACACGAGCTTAGCCCGACAGACATCGCAGAACTGCTGTCGTCATGGAATGTTCGGGTTAGTGTGCTACAGGACAGGGAACGTACAATGGACTATCTGTCCACCCCGCTTCTCCAGGCGCTCGCTGACTGGTTTTTCGTTTCTCCTGGCTGGTTGCTTGGAAGCAACGTTCCCCCTGTCGACACAGGCAGCGCGAGTCATCAATGGCCACAAACGGAAGAAAATTTCCGGGAGGTAATTATTCCTTCAGCCGAAAATAATAATGACAGCATTATTTTCTGGAAGACTGAAAATACAACTGAGGATAAAGATCAGGAACGAAACGGCATATTAATTAAGAAGAAAATATCTTCATCTCAGCTGACATATTTTCCGGTGCTATCCATTATTACGCGCACCCTGAATACAGAGCAGGAATGCTGGAAAGAGCGACTCCTCAGGGAACACGCAGCAACAGGTACTATCCGCCTCGTCACCTTAGGTGCAGGGCTGGCAACAGCACTTGAACACGGAACAACGTTACCCGTACTTATATTCAGACAGCTTTAAACCACGCTGAAAATCTGAATTAAAAAAGAAAAAGGAAATTTTGATGCTGCCGCATCAGGACCTACTTTTGCCCTAAATCCAGACAGGACTACAGGAAATTTACTTATGAAAAAGACTCACATTGCAAAAACACTGATATCTTTCGCCGTCATGATGGCATTTCATGCGGGAGCTGCAACCTCTTATATGGAAGCCCGCAGCGATGCGATGGGCGGGACTGGCGTAGCTTCCGCACATTACGGTACAGCTGCCTTATCCAACCCGGCACTCCTGACGAAATTTGGCGCGAACGATGACTTCAGCCTGGTGCTGCCGTCCGTAGGTGTCCAGGTAGCAGACCCAGATAATGCCATCGATAATACCGATGACGTAAAGGATCTGTGGAACAATTTTGACAATGCAGTTGACCGCCAGAGCGGTGTCAGCGAAAGTGCAGCCGCATTACGCAACAAGTTGGAAGACCTGAAGGACGTAAAAGCAAACGGACAGGTCGGGGCATCTGTCATTGCTACCACTCCTAATAAAGTGCTTCCATTTGCGGTTGTCGTGAAGTCCTGGGGCACCGTTTCCGTAAACGGCAAGGTCAGTGATCACGATCTACAGTATCTCGATAATATCGCCAGCGGCGCCATCCCGTCAGATACGGTAGACAAGGATGCACTAACGTCCCGCGCTTATGGTCGGGCTGCCGTTATCACCGATGTCGGTGTGGCTATGGCGCACGAATTTGAAACAGCGGGACATAGCTGGTCACTGGGGATCACGCCCAAGTATCAACGCATCGATCTTTTCAACTACAGCGCAAAGGTAAACGACTTCGACAAAAATGACCTGAATTCGGATGACTACCGCAATACTAAAACCGGATTTAACGCCGACATCGGTCTGGCAACAAACCTCGGCGACAACTGGATGCTGGGTCTCGCGGTACAGAACATCATCGCCCGCACCGTTGACACTAAAGCAGTGAATGGTGAGAAAGAAACATTCAAAGTAAAACCACAGGCCACTGCAGGCGTGGCATGGAGTAACAGTATCCTGACCACCGCTCTCGATGTGGATCTGACCGAAGCAAGCCGCTTTGAGCGGGATGACAAACGCCAGTTCGCCAGTGTGGGTGCCGAACTGAATGCCTGGAACTGGATGCAGGTACGCGCGGGTTATCGTCAGAACATGGTCTCCAGCGAGGGCAACGCTTTCACTGCGGGTCTGGGCTTCTCTCCTTTCGACGTAGTACATCTGGACCTGACCGGTATTGCAGGAACCGATCGTACCTACGGTGCGGTCGCACAGTTGCAGTTCACGTTCTGATAGTTTAGGGGAAGCCCGCAATGGGCTTCCTCTGCCGTTTCTTTGTGTGTTATCCCCTGTGCACTGGCTGTAATCCCCCCGAACTTTCTCCCGCTGAGACCGTTGAAGATGAAATCTTTCCGATATGTACATGTATTGCATCAGATCAGCAGTGTTGCTTTCAGCAGCCTGATAACTGCGCCAGCCACCGGTTTTTTTATTCTGTTCATGTTATTTGGATTCAACCACTCGCTCGCCGACACCTTCCTTGAACAGGCCCGATCACTTACCGGTGATGCACCACCAGGCATGGTAAGAGAATGTAAACAATCAAACGATAGCGGCCCGCCATCTCCTCTTGTAATGCCTCAGGTATGCAAAACGGTATTAATTGATGAGGATGACTGGAAAGAGCGTGTTGACGATACCATCAGGCAGTTTTATCTCACTTTCTCTGTATTCGGACTTTTATTCTGGATGACCGCAAATAATCAACCATCTGAATTAATTAGCTGGATACGCAGGAAAAGTAAACATCAAAATTAACGGCATCATAAGCCTCGCCCACTGAATCTTCTGGCTTTAATCTCCGTCGCCCCCCGGCAAGGTAACTACCATGAATTGTTTAATGCTTCCCGGCGTGTTGGCCATCTCCCTGCTCGCCGGCTGCCAGTCCTGGACTACGCCATCAACGTCTCCAGTTTCTCCTTCCCCCGACCGTTACGGCGCGGCCTCATCCGTTTCCGTTACCCGTCACACACAGTATCAGATGTGGAATAACGGTGTCTGGTCCGGTTCGAAAACCGCGCCATCATCCATGGAGATCGTTCGCTCCAACAGCGCTGACGTCTCTTTCGACTGGGAAGGTGATGCTGTGGAGCTACTGGATGAACTGGCGCGGGCACGTGGCCTGCAGTTCAACTACAGCGGCGTTCGCCTGCCCTTGCCCGTAACATTGCACGTTCGTGGCATGACGTTCAGCAATGTGTTGCGCGTTATCGAAGCGCAGACCGCATGGCGCGCAACCCTGAATCAGTACCCTGGGCTGCTCCAGCTCAACTTCATGCAACCGGAGACCAGAAAGAAATGAAATGCTTTCTCTTGTTACTATTCCCTGCTCTGCTCCTGACTGGGTGTGCAGGAGAGCGGCCGGCTTCACCGACAGATACAGGGGCACCACCTCCGGATATGCAGGCCTGGCTCAACCCGGAGCGACAAAGACCAGAAGGTCTGTCCGAAACGCGCTGGCAAATGCTTACTGATGCTGGCAGAACACTGGGATTCCGGGGAGGAAAATCCCAGCGGGCATGGGAGTTAACCCAGGCACTCAACGCCCGCGAATCCACCCTCAATGCCCTTTACGATTTCCGTCCACTTATCAGCCCTGAAGGCTGGCTTCCTCCGGTTATTGATGAAGCGCAGGACGTAGCACACATCACTCCTGATCAAATTCGCACAGCCTCAAAAGTCTGGACCATCATCCGACCGGAGCGATTCGTCAGTAACCCGCCCAGCTGGCGCAGCTGGTTACTACGCGGTCTGGCCACCACGGCAACCCCTGGCACAGAAGGTCTGGTTGTGCCGGAAGACAGCGCCCAGAGAAAGGTCTGGGAAGACGCACTGAAAAAAGGCTGGCAGGAAGGTCGCGAAAATGCCGATCTGACCTTTGAGGCCAGCATGAATCAACTCACCCGGGACTATCGCGGCATGATGCTTTATTCCCTGCTCTGGCGACGGGGCATGATTTCCCGGCCGGAAGTCACCGAGCAGCAGCAGACTGTTACTGGCAGTGGTCAGAAGCTCGTTACCGGCGATCGTGTTCGCCGACTCAAATCACATGCATCGTTTGAGCTACAGAAATCACGCTGGCGCCCGTCCGTTACCATCCAGTAAGGAGTTTTCCTCGTGAACATATCAGCTATCCCTGACTCGTTCGGGCTTTTCCCGTTCAGCGGTGCCTATACCGCCGACGAGTTCAGGACATTTTTTGCCTGGTGTTCGGCACATGGAGTCAGTGATGTGGATCTGGTTGGCGGCTCACCAGTTTCAGTGAGTCGTTATGGCCGACGTGAGAGAGTCTCAGACACCATACTGCCGAATATCATGCTGGGAAATATGCTTGACGACCTGCTGGGGCCAGAAGTGCGCCCCCGAGTGCAGGGTGGAAGACCGCTGGACAGAGCCATTCAAATCGACGGCGACATGCATGGGCGATATGGCCTGGAAAGGGGGGAACGCGTGCGGCTACGCGCGCACATCATCCAGGGGACATCTGCCCGGGAAGAAAAGGCTCTCTCCGTCACTCTGCGTGTGATCCCCCACATCATTCCCGATTTTCTGAAGCTGGGTATCGAGCCCGATCTGGCGGCGGCAATGCTGCCAAAAACCGGGCTGGGTCTTATTTGCGGTGAAACGGGTTCGGGTAAATCAACGTTGCAGGCGTCGTTGTATCGCCACTGCCAGGACACACAGCCCGATCGCAAAATTGTGACCTACGAAGATCCAGTAGAGTACATTCTCGGCCGCCCCGACGACCTTCTGCCGCCGCATCAGGCTCAGGTAAGACGTGACGTCGCAAGTTTTGCAGATGGGCTTCGCTCCGCAATGCGCCGAAACCCGGAGGTCATCGGTATCGGGGAAATTCGTGACACGGAAACAGCAGAGGCTTCTGTCCAGGCTGGTGAAAGCGGACATTTAACCATCGGTACACTGCACTCTAAATCACCAGGTGAAACCCTGAACCGACTGCTTGGTCTGTTTCCGCCTCAGATTCGTGATGCACGCGCCTGGGAGATGCTTGGGATGTTACGGTTTATCGTAGTCCAGGTACTTGTCAGAACGACAGACGGCAAACGCCGGGCTCTCCGGGAATACATCGTCTTCGACGATGAGCTACGCGATGCACTACAGAATCTCCCGTCAGAGAAGTGGCCGGCCCACATCGATAACATCCTGAGACTGGAGAAAAGGCGCATTATCGATCAAGTGCGTGAAGGTTACGTAACGGGTGATATAGACAGACACGAAGCGGCACTCTACCTACCGACACAGGAGCTTAGACATTGAAACGAGAAGGATTCTGGCGCTATGCCACACCGCCTGTCACCTTTTTTGGTATCCCGCTGCCGTTCCTTTTGCTGTATCTGGTCTGGTTTCGCTGGCCGTCCATGAAGACGCTGTATATCTGTTCCGCCATTCTGGGATTCTTTGTTGCCCTGAATTTCTTTGGCTGGAGTGTACGGGCTATCTGCCTGCGCGTAATAAGTACCTTCAGGGGAAAGATTGCCTCCGGTCGCCCCTGGTGGTACCGGCATTTTGTTGAAAAACCACGAGACTGGACTGGTCTCTGAACCCGATGTAACCCGTTCGTTCCCCATAGCGCTCCCGCGCTACTCCCTCAATATCTTCCAGGAATGTGACCATGCAAAAAAGTCACCGCGTATGGCTTGCCGTACCTCACGAAGAGAAGGACGACGCCATCAACGCCCACCCGCGTCTCAGCGATGGGCAGAAAGCCCTTAAATGGGACGATGAGCACCGCCTCTGGTATGCCCGACCAGGAGCCGACCTGACCAGGTTCGAGCGATGGATGCCCCGCCCCCATGAACTGTCGATGAATGCGGACGATCCGGTAACAGAGTTTGCTCAAAAACTTGAAGAAGCAGGGCTGCTAGTTAAGGGGCTCCCCGTGATGGATGGAAGCCTTCAGCGCGTACCGACGAAACAGGACAAGAAAGGTTCGAAAAGCGGAGCTTACAAGGCTTACCTGGACGGGCGCCCTGCCGGATGGTACCGCGATTATCGCAGCGCCGACGCTAAACCGACGCAGTGGGTGTTTTCAGGTGGTGGCGAGATGGATCCGCTTGCGCGTCTTCATCTCCGTGCACACGCCCAGCAAACGCGTGAAGACAATGCCCGTGCTCTGGAGCAACAGTACAACCGGCAGGCGGAGTACGCCGCCCGATATGTTGACCGCTACCCGCAGGCTACAACGAACGCCTATCTGACCCGTAAGGGTGTGGAGGCTGCGCCGGGTATAAGAATCAACGATAAGCAAGAACTTGTGATCCCCTTCAGCAATGCGCATGGCGACATACGCTCTTACCAGCGTATTCCGCTCACCGGCGGAAAAGACGCCCGCATCCTTAAAGACAGTGAAAAAACAGGTAACTGGTTTGCACTGGGGACGCCACAGAATGGCCTGCCTTTGCTGTTTGCTGAAGGATATGCCACAGCAGCCTCTCTGCATGAGGCATCAGGTCTGCCGGTACTGATGACGGTTGATGCGGGAAACATGATTGCCGTTGGCCAGAATGCTCGTGCCGTTTGGCCTGACAGTCCTTTTATTTTCTGTGCAGACAATGATCATCAGCTGAAGAATGCGCAGACAGGACAACCTGAAAATAAGGGCATCCTGAGCGCTGAGAAAGCGGCAGAACTCACGGGCGGCAGAGTCATCGCCCCTGATTTCACCGAAGAAGAAAAAGCACGCTTGCTGACGGACTTCAACGATCTCGATATCAGCAGGGGCAGAGAAGCCTTCCGTGAGCACATCAGCGACCGCCTCAGGTCTGCCGGCATCGATATCCGGACAGACTACGCACCCAACGATGCACAATTTCTCTCACAACAGGACCCAAAAATGGAAAATCTGGAAAGTCAGGAATCCGGCCAGTCTTCGATTGCCCCGGATGAACCTGTCGTTATTCCGTCTGAAAGCCACAGGCAGGATGAGTCAGTAAACCCAGCGCCTCCCGCCCCGCCTGAACCTGAAATAATCTCTCCGGCAGCGGTGATGCCGCCCGATGAAGCCAGTATCAGTGCGGCACCGGTTGAGAATAAGGCTGAACACGATGAACCCGCCCCCACGTCCCTGCGAGACGCTGATGTTTTAATTCCTGATACGCAGAGCACCACGGACGTGACGATCGCGACATCTTCTGCGGATGCCGGTCAGCGTAGTCATAGTGCCATCGAATCAGGATCGAATATACCGGTCCCTGGCCTCGATGATTATGCAGACATACGCGCGCAGATGGACGACCCACAATTTGCTGAATGGGTGAACAGTCAGTCTGATGACATTCCCCATATGCCTGCTCAGGAACGACAGACAGACCATGAACTGTCAGAAACGGGCAAACAAACCCTGAAGCCTGAGGCTGCGTCACATGAAACAGACGCTGAGTCTCCGGAGCCGATCGTTCCTGAATTACCAATCCCTCCACAGTCCCCCGGAGCAACATCAACCGGGCAAAAACAGGAGCAGACGCAAACTGCCGATGTGGATCCAAACACGTCAGAGCCCTCCCCGGGCAGGAAGGAAACGGCAGAGAGTGAGATGCATGAAGCGGATGGGCTTGTCTACGGACCGCGAAGGCCGGAACCGCTTCAGCGAGAAGATCTCGATGAAATCATTAAAGCCCTGTCAACGGAAGAACAGCGTGACAATAAGGTGCTTTACCGTCTCGACGGGGAAGATGCGTTTCACGATCTCGGCAACCGTCTCGAAATGTGTAACGGTGCGAGTGAGGACAAGCGCAAGGTGCTCGCCGCGCTGGCCGTGGCATCACGCTATTACGGCGGTGTGGTGGAGCTCACCGGCAGTACGCAGTTTAAAGAGCAGGCCATGCGGCTCATTATTGAATATGACCTCGATATCCGAATGAAGCTGCCTGCGCAGCGCGCGCAGCTTGAGACTATGCGGCAACAGTTTGGGGCAACCAGGGATTCAGTCACAACACATATTCCTACGCCGGATCTGAACCGACAGACTCCATCACCTGATGCCGCATCGCCAGTGTCACCGGCAACAGCCGCCCCCGAAGCTGTTACCCCTGACGCTCCGGGCATACCCGTGCCCCCCGTATCACCCACGCCGTCAGCACAGGCAACTGCCGCAAAGCAGCCTGCCGTTTCACCCTCAACAGAGCCTGTAGCGCCTAAGCAGGCCGACAGCATCCGGGTCCCTGATATGCCCGCTGAGCCCGCCCCCTCTGCACTGAAACCAGGCCAGAGCGTCACGGCGGTCCTCAAGAACTTTGGTGAAGCGATGTACGAAAATAAAGAGCAAAAGGGCAAGAGCTTCTTTATCGAGCTACAGAACCGCGGTGGAAGTCATACCTACTGGGGGCAGGATTTACGGGAGTTGATCGCGCACCACAAAACCGGCGATGTGGTCACGCTGACGCTCAATTCCCGTGACAGCTGGCAGGTACCTGGTGAGGAAAAAGAGCGCGTAAAAAATAACTGGTCATTGACGTCCGCCTCAACAGGTCTTGCCGTGGCACATGATCGACCGGAGCAGGGACAGCCTCTTCAGGCTTTCCCGGTCGATACGTTTGGCCGCCTCACACAGCAAATCCGACAGGCTTGGCCTGAGTACACCACAGACCTGAAGCTGCCACCTCGCCTGGAAGAGCGTCAGTTTTATCTGGGCGAAGACAGGCATCCTGTAAAGTCACCGGTAGCCGCGGCCAGCATTTCGCCACCGTCCACGGAAGCACCAGACAGGCTGGTACCCGTCATGGCCTCTATGGACACACAGTCAAACCAGTTAGATCTGCTGCTTGTCCAGTCTGCGGGGGAACACCTGCAGGGGATGGTTCGTCTGGATGGCACGCTGTATCCGGCACTGGCCACGCCAACCACAGACAACAGTCAGCTGGTTATTAATGCCATCACCGATGACGGTCCCCGCTTTGTAGGCTACGGACAGGCGGTGAATTTCGAACCCGACGGCACCACCCGTGCCGCACCTCAGCTGATGACGTTCCACCTGAAAGGTCGGGAAGAGGATACACCGCTTCCCGCCCGGCTCTACACACCGGAAAAACAGGCAGATACCTTGTTCCAGCGCCTCGGTTTTGAACAGACCTGGAAACAATGGGATGACGCCCGAAAGCCGGAGGGCAGACAGGAAAAAGCGCTTCATCAGGAACACTCCCACAGCCCCGGCCGCTAAGCCGATAAGGAGAGAGAATGCGATATCACATGCTTAAAGCCGGACTTTTGTCCGGCTTCATGCTTTTTTCTGCCGCCGCTGCGGCGGCAACCTGCCGAGCAGGAAGTGCTGCTGAAGCGGGTAGCCAGGCTGGTTATGAGCGAGCCAGGGCGGCCGCAACAGCCTGGGAACAGCGCGAAAGCAATGTCTCATCCTCCCTGCAGTCCTGTCTGTCCCGTATCAAGAACGTCAAGGTGACCCTGCCGCAATTCCCCGGGCTCGATGAAATCATTTCGCAACTGGAAAATAAGGTCTGCGAAGCGGCCCTGGATAAAGTCAACGAACAGATCCCAGACAACATCGATCCCTGGAAAAACTTCAACTCCTGAAACCTATGACAAAACAGACACAATCAGCCCCCCCTGCAAAGGGGCGGGCCCCCTCCCCTGCGGAGGATCCGCTGAAAAACGCCGTGAACATGATGAAAACGGCAGAAAAACGCCAGAAAATGGCACCAGAGCTGATGAAGAGTAACCTCCTGCTGGGGAGTGGCCTGCTTATCAGCATCATCCTCAATGCTGGCCTGACCTGGGCTCTGATACAACAGCCACGGGATTACTTTGCCACCGACAGTGGGCGCCTGGTTCGCCTGGCTCCCACTTCCGAACCAGCATGGAGCCAGGACGATGCCATCGCCTTTGGCAGCAAGGCTCTGATGCGGGCCTTTAACCTGGACTTCGTTCATTATCGTGAACAGGTATCCTCTACAGCATCGCTGTTCTCTGAAGCAGGACACGCCAGTTACATCCAGGCGCTAACCAACTCCAATATCTACGATGCCCTGAAACGCGAGCGTATGAATCTTACCGGTTCCGTAGGGGCTGGTGTCGTCATCCGGCGTGGGCGTCTGTCTGACGGAACCTGGTTCTGGACAATGCAGTATCCGGTACGTTTGCGCCTGGTTGGGCAGACGACCAGCAAGCCTGAACAACCGTTTGTTTTCGAAATTACCATCCAGCGCGTAGATCCACGACAGAAACCCGTCGGGATGGAAATCCGCCAGATGATCTCACGCAACGCTCCCCGCAATCTCTGAGGCTCCCGCCATGAAACTTCGTTATCTCATGACCACACTACTGCTGTGTGGTCCGGCCCTCGTAGCCGCCGCTGACAATACTGGCTGGCAGGATGCCAGGACGCCTGGTGCAACAACTGCCGCCGCTCCTCAGGGGGCAGAAGCGCAAACAACAGGTGTACCGGCAACCCGGATTAGTGGAGAGCTCCCGCCCCCGGAACAAAGCTCGCCGCTGGTAGATGAGGCAGCAGGTTTAGACTCGCCTCTGTCAGCGGATGAGATACGCGAATTGAGGCTTCGACTGACCGACAACGAGCGTTCTGTAAATGCCCCAATGATAAGCGTGGTTCCGCGTATCAGTTCATTAACCCTCAATCTTTCTCCAGGCGCCAGTATCCCGCTGGTACGCACGGCCATGAATAACCAGAGCGTCGTCACCCTGACGGACATCAATGGCGCACCGTGGCCACAGTCAGATCCGCCAATTAATGCCAGCCCGAAGAGTTTTGATGTGAAGTTCAATGCTGGAACCAACATGCTGGCCATAACACCACTGCGCCCGTGGGCTGCGGGGAATATTTCCGTATATCTGAAAGGGCTTGATGTTCCAATCATGATCAATGTGACAAGTGGTGAGACAGACACCCGTACTGCCAGTCAGGAGATCGACAGTCGGCTGGATTTACGCGTCCCGCGTCTGGGTCCTGGCTCAGCAGCCCCGGGCGTACCCGTCGATAAAATCGCACTCCACAGCGCCACGTTGCAGGCTTTTCTGGATGGCACACCACCAGAAGATGCCCGTCGCCTTAAATTCCAGGGCAACGTCCCTGACACTGCGATCTGGCAAAGCGGTGATGATCTGATGGTCCGTTCCCGCGCAATGCTGCGCGACGAGTTTGAACAGACACTCTCTTCAGCGGATGGTACGCATCTCTGGAAACTCCCCGTCACCCCGTTACTGACCTTCTCAGTAAACGGGAAATCCGTTCACGTCACGCCGGAGCTTCAGTAATGAGCGCAGAACAGGATGCCGGTAAGAACGGCAAAAAACTTTTTTCAATAATTGGATTTAGTGCCCTGGTTTTAGTGACCGCGGGTTATCTGGCCATGTCGTGGCTGACACATGACCCTTCAGGAACAGATTCTGCCGTCAACCTTAACGGTACGGCCTCAAGTGCCGTAACCACCACGACGGAGAGCCCGCGTTACCGTGAACTGCTTAAAGCCTCAAACGATTTAGGCGCGCAGGAAGCCGCACGGACCGATTCATCCTTCATCGCCAGTCTCCCGGTCGGCCTTGAAGTCACGGAACCCCCTCCGGATAAGGTGCCAGAAACAAAACCGGTGGACCTGCCACCTCCGCCGCCAGCAGCATCACGCCATGCGGAAAACCCGGCCGGAGAAGAGCAGGCAAACGAAAAGCGCCAGGCTCAACTGCAAAAACTGCTTAAGCGGATCAGTGACGCACAGACTGGCGGCGATGCACCGGTGCTGGCAACTGCCCTGGCAAGTGTTACGCAGACATCGCCAGCGACTGGCACAAGAAACCTGGCAGAGACAAAAACTGAAACAGAGAGTGCACAGGTCTTCATCCACGCACTTACGCGTGCGGCCGGTTATATGGAGACTGCCGTGGATTCAGATAACCCCAACTCAGAGGTTGTTGCGGTTATTCCTGCCGGGCCGCTGGCTGGCGCAAGACTTCACAGTTCGTCAGCAAAACTTGCCGGCAATGGACTGGATATCAGATTTACCAGTATGAGTTGGAACGGCATGGAGCTGAACGTCAATGCAAGCGCACAGAGTGAGAAAAACCTGATGTCTTCTGTGGCCTCCGATGTTAACCATCGATGGGGAACACACATCGTTCTGCCCGCTGTACTGGGAGGTCTTGGTGATCTTGGCGGTCTGTACAAGGATGCTAACACTCAGGTTATGCAGTCCAGTGTCGGTACCGTCACCGG
Source organism: Enterobacter sp. ECC-249 (assembly GCF_043965265.1). NCBI lineage: Bacteria > Pseudomonadati > Pseudomonadota > Gammaproteobacteria > Enterobacterales > Enterobacteriaceae > Enterobacter > Enterobacter sp. ECC-249. Next base: position 86,025 of record NZ_CP143661.1, on the reverse strand, counting down.
ACGAGTGGGTAAACCTGATGGCAGCACAGTGGCTGGTGTAATGGTTGGCGGCACAGCCCAGACCGGGGCGGAAGTCATCAAACAGGAGATGGCCCGTGAGCCGTTCCGCCAGGTCACCGTGAAGCAGAAAGAAGTTATCTCCATTCTCTTCGTTGACTCGGTTACTTCTGACGACATTGTCAGCAGTAATAAAGCGGCTCGTCCCGCAATCAATAGCACCTTATCAGCACCCGCTGCCGCAGAGCAGCAAACCGAAACCCGCCTGCAGGAAGCCATCGCGCGCCGCCAGGCTGAAATCCGTCGTCAGTATGGCGATACCGTACCCGTGAGGAACAATGATGAACCAGAAAATTGATATGCCTGAAGAAGAAACACTGGAAAGCGAGGATGATTTTGGCGCGCCAGATCCTCGCGAGAAACCGCCCTTCTGGAAGCGAGACCTGCTGTTTGGCTATTCTCTGCCGTGGCTTCTCGGGATAACGCTTCTGGCAGTGGCCAGCCTCTGGTACCTGTTCGGTCCATCACTGTCATTGACGAATAATACGCCGTCTGAAACCAGCTTCAGTGAAGTTGAAAATACACTCGACGGTGCACAGCATAGTACGGTTGAGTCTGTTCCGCAGCAGGCTGTCTCGCCAGCCGCGGCGCAACCGGCGGCACATACGTCCCTGCCAATGGCTCAGGACGACAGGGCGAGCATGATGACGGATATCCGTGACGAGCTGAACGATCGTGACCGCAAGATAAATGACTCTCTGACGTCGCTTAAAGACAGCGTTACGCGCCTGTCTGATGCTATCAAAAGGGATGAGGCTTACGCAGTAGAAACGCGTGCACAGCTTAATGAGCTGACACAGAAGCTGGCTGTTCTGGAAACCCGCGTAAGCACCTCTGATGCCTCAAAAACAGCTTCCCGGCCCCAAAAACGGCAGACAACCAGTGCTGTTGCAGGCATGAAAATCATGTCGCTGGAAGCAGGAATGGCGTGGATCAAATGGCAGGGCAGTACCTGGTCAGTCCGGGAGGGGGATACGCTGGGTAAAGTCACTATTCGTCAGATTGATCCTGCCACGCGCTCTGTGGTGACAACCGGAGGAACCCTGCGCTAATGGCACTGGATGCCGTCACGCTAATAGAGAATCTTGCTTCGGGCATCTTCACCGCTGGGCTGGATTTATTATTCAGCTGGTCCGAGATGATTGGTTTTTTTGGCCTCATCGCACTTCTGACCCGGCAACGTTCCAGTCGAAGTCCATTGTCCCCGGGCAAGTTTGCTATTGGCCTTTTTTCCTGCGCCGCGCTGGTATCTCTCCCCTCCATCATTAATGCCAGTGGTGCGCAGCTTGGCTTTGGCGCCACATCTTTTGATGCAATCGCGTATGTGCAACCCGCCACCTACGGCGTTGCTGCCGGGGCTGCTAACGCCGTACTTTCTCTGGTCCGGCTAGCAGGAGTGGGGTTTGTCTATGCGGCACTCGATATGTTTCGACGATCAGAGCTTGAGGGGCACACCGCACTCAGTTCAAGTGAAAGCATTCGCGCTGCGACAGTAAAACTGTTTGCAGGGACCGGTATGGTCTTTTCACCTCAGCTCATCGATGCCGCACTTGCCACTCTCGGCCTCTCTTTTTAACACACTTCGTTTTTTTATAACCCAAGGAGACACTATGTCACTTTTCCGTGCTATTTCCGCGCGTCTTTATGCCGTCGTTATTTTCTGCCAGCTGACCATGATGCAGTGCCGCGAGCGCATGATTCAGGGGCTGTGTGCTCTGGTCACGTTCCTGTTACCCGGCATGGCCTTCGCTGATGGCGATCTCGCCGATATGTTTGGTAGCGCCGCCTCTGGTGCCAAAAGCGGTAAAACTTCCGGCCTGGAAATTGCCCAGGCGATCGGTGTGTTCATCTTCATCGGTTCCCTGCTGTCCTTCAAAAAAGTGGGCACCAATCCGCAGATCACTGTGGGCCGCTGCTGTGCAGGTCTGGCCATCGGCGCACTACTGGCCGTAGTCCCTGAAATTATGGGACGAACCCAGAAACAGCTCGGTACCAGCTCTGTCAATATCAGCTAACCACAGGAAAGGGTCGGTGTTTACCGACCCTTTCAGGAGAAAACGATGAGCAAAAAGAAAAAGACACCTGACTGTCCATGGCTACATCCGCTTCCGGTTCCTGATGTTGTCCATTCCACAGCCCCTTTACTTCCTCCCCCCGAGAGCGTTTCTGGAGGGCGGTGTTATTGCTGTAGTGCTGACATGAAACATCTGTTTGTGTTACCGGAATCCCTGCCATTATCCCGACTTGCGGAAGACGCGCAGGATGCCAGGACCCGACTTGTCAGAGCGAAAGACACGCTGGCTCAGCTGGAGTCACGTCCCACCCCGCAGGTACCGGTTGAATATGAGAAACACGCCCGGGCTCTGAAAGCTGCCCGGACCGGGATGCAGCACGCATCACTTGCCGCCCGCCGGATTGCTTTGCGACACATCCCCAAAACACTGCTGACCGACACCAGTCTGCTGTCTGACATCGAACATGCTGAATTAGAACGGCTCACGACACCGTTTCACCTCTGTTACCTCTGCCATGCCTGGCATGCCCTCAACGGATTTGCTGCTGCTCAGGGGGTCATGGTCTGGCTACCGGACCTGCACCCACGTAATGTTGTTGCCCTGAACCGAAAAGCCCTGCAGGCCGTCTTCAGCACCAGACCAGGCGAGGTTCGGGAAGGCCGTCGGGTACTGTCGGAACTGACCCGCCATCGTCTTCCTCTGGAAGAACGTTTCGGGGGATGGCGACCAGCTGACTATGCAGATGCGCTTAAACGTTTCCCGCCAGTCATGCGCGATGAAATGCGACAAAAAATGAACGGAGTGGCGTTGATCCTGACACCTGATTCAGTGACGGACAGTGACGTTCTGTCAGGAGCCTCGCAGACAACAATATTATCCTCACAGTCATCTGGTACCACTGTCACGTAAACCTAACGCAAGCCTTATCCCGCAGATGCGCCCACAGAAGCGCCTCGCCCATCAATACACGCCATTCCGGTGGAGTCTTCGCAGCTATGAATATCAACCGCCTTGTCTTCACTATTGAAGACGTTATGAATACCTGTTCCCGTTTCGCCGTCTCTGCTGACTTTGTCGACTACTGCGACATTCGTACGGTGATCGGACTGGACAAACAAGATCTGGAGCTCAGACCCTGGCTGGAAGCCCCTTATATAGGTGTCACCCATCATGGCTATTTCCTTTCTGTATTCGAAATATCCGGGGCATTGCGTGAAATGTCGGAAACAGCCTCAGACGATCATCCGGATGCGTTTGAAGGAATGATCGCGCACCTCGCGTCCACGCTCAGCACCACCTGGAAAAATATCGGCCATAAACTGGCCTTCATTTTCGAACGTGACCCGGAAAAAGGGCGTGACGAAGTCAGCGCCATGATCGCCCCGCAAATGCGTTCAATTCAGCACATCGGCGTCCAGCTGGATGACCTGCTTAATGAGAAGATCAATGTCATTTCTCCGTGGCTTGTTCGTGAGCGCTGCTGGCTTGCCGTCTGGAGCTCTCCGACACTGGTGAGTCATCAGGAACGAACCGATTTTAACGCCACCGTTCGGGCCATTCAGGATAAAGCACCTGTCGCGCGCTTTGGTCAGGAGCCCTGGCGCTGGCAAATGTCTGGTCTGAAGATCCGGCACGACAGCTTTATCACCACTCTTGAAAAAGCACTCGTACGCGGTGGAGACGGCTTGCTTGTCCGCCTGCTTGATGTGCCTGAGTTCTGTAATGAAATCAGACGTGAAACAGCACGCAACAGCACATCGGCCGCATGGCGCCCGGCATTACCGGGGAAGGCTGCGCCAGCGGGTGCGCTTCAGGAGGGCGACGCTACAGCACTGCTAGCTCCCTTCCTGAATCTTCAGGTATTTGGTTGTACGCCAGAAACAGAAGGTAATCTGGTGCATGCAGGGGGGCTGTGGCACGGCATGGTGGCCATAACACTTCCGCCTCAGCATCCCCGCCCCTTCAATGAGCTTGTGAAATTGGTTCCACGTTCCGTTCCCTGGCGCATACGAATCGACATCATGCCTGGCGGGATGAAAGCGCTGGGCTGGAAAAAGACTATTTCATCATTTGGACAATTTATTCCCTCTATTCGCCCACTTTACGACGCTTTCACACAGCTGGCTGCAACGGATGAACGCGATCCGGTCTGCGTGATGACCATTGTGGCGTCCACCTGGGGGCATACCCGGGAAATATGCTCCCGTAATCAGATGCTGCTTGAATCAGCGTTGCAGGGTTGGGGAGTCTGTAACACGACCACCACATTCGGTGATCCTCGCAGGGGATGGGTCAACAGTATGCTGGCCGCGTCAGCGGGCTCCGGCCCTGTTCCGCTTTACCCGCCACTCTCCCATGCGCTATCGATGTTGCCCTTCAACCGACCAGGTACCGTCTGGCGAGGGGAAGGCAACCTGATGCTGCACACGGAAGACGGATGCGCCTGGGAAGTCGGGCTGGGGTCTTCTCGACAGAACAAGCATACCGAACTTGCCCCTGGCGATTCGGGTCTGGGTAAATCGGTACTGATTAATACCCTGACGGAAATACAGGTATCTTCCGCCCAGGTTTCGCTTCCTTATGTGGCTCACATTGATAAAGGATTCAGCGCGATGGGGTTAATCCAGCTGATACGTGACAGTCTGCCAGAAGAGAGAAAGGACGAAGCAGTCGGCATCATACTCAGCAACGACCCGTCTAAGTCACGCAATGTCTTCGACATCCTGTACGGCGCTCGTAAGCCAGTGACACCAGAGAAGCAATTTATCGCGTCCATGTTGACGGCCTTCTGTATCGAACCGGATAAAGGGACCCCGCCTAACCCTACAGATACCCGGCAAATAGTGAATCGCCTGATTGATCTGGCGTATGACATGCGTAGTGGTATTGAGCCAAACATGTTCCGTTCAAACGTAGAGCCAGAAGTGGATGCGGCACTGGAGTCATCCGGTTTGTGGGGTGAGCACGATCCGGAGTGGTGGACCGCGACACCATGGTACGAAGTACGTGACCTCCTGCATGAACGTGGACAGTTATCTGCAGCTCAGCGGGCACACTACCAGGCGGTACCAGAACTTGCTGATATGCCCGCGCTACTACGCAGTGAGGTTATTCAGGAGACTTTTGGCCGAATACAGCGTAACGGCTCACAGGAGCCCCTGGTGGAGTACATTGAGCGCTGCATGATTCAGGCCCGACAGGACTACCCGATGATGGCCAGTCGGACTCGTTTTGCGCTGAACCCGAACACACGCATTATTGCCGTAGACTTAAACAACGTAGCCGGCGATAAGACCCCGGCAGGCAGACTGAAAACCGGCATCATGTTCCTCTTTGCTGGCCACATCACTGCGGGTGATTTTTTGCTGCCGCAGTATCAGGATGAGGTAATGCAAATACTGCCGGAAGCCTACCTCCCGGGCATTATGCGACGCATCAACCAGCTCGATAGTGAAATGAAAACCAAAATCTATGACGAACTGCACAACGTCAAAGGCATTGATTTCATCTTCGAAGCACTGGATACGCAGGATCGTGAACAACGTAAGTTTGGTATCCGCACGGTGCTGAGTACCCAGTTCCTTACCGACTATCCGAAAAGCCTGCTCGACTCTGCCAACACCCTCTGGCTGCTGCGCTTCCGCCAGGAAGATATTCCACTTTTACGGGACAGTTTTAAGATCCCCGAACACAATCTTCATGCATTCCTGCGTATGCCAGCTGGTCCGGCTGCAGACGGTAGTGGCGTACCGATGCTATGTATGATGCGCACAACCCAGGGGACGCTGGCACGGATTGTCCGGTTTACGCTCGGACCGCTGGAGCTGTGGTCGCTTAACTCAGACAAAAAAGACGGCGCGCTACGCAGAAATCTCTCGGATACGATCGGTACTGCCCGTGCCCGTCAGTTACTGGCGGAGAAGTTCCCTCGCGGATCCGCAAAAAAACTCATTGAGTACAGGGAGCGTAACAGTGGCGCCCGTGGTGATAAGGGCGTCATCGAATTGATGGCAGACGAAATGATAAATGAGCTGGGGTATGACCTTTGATGTGTTCCATCCACCTGACGCCACGCTGTCGCCGCCCGGTAAAGGGCCAGGTCAGTCTTTCCCGCCTGGTGATCGATGCCGACGGCGTGGAGTTCGTCCTGCCGTCCCGGCACTTCCGTACAGACAGTGCAGTGAACTCCCGGGCGGTATACGCGACCGATCGCCGGGCAACGCAAGAGGCCTGTGGCGTGCTTCTTTCACTCAAAGCGCGACCACGCCAGCTGGTCACAACAGCCATCTGGCAGGTCAATGAGCCAGGCGAACCGGTGCGGGAATCGCGTCATGTGGTCCAGTGGTTGCTACCTGAAAATACAGGGGCGGTGTTAACTGATGATACCTGGTTATGGCCGGAGGGGGCAGATACCCCACAACTCAGCTCGGGAGACTGGCCGGTACTGGATATCACCCCTCCAGCTCATGCAAGAATCACGCGTCGTGGGCTGACAATCATAGACACCCGCAGCCGGGAAGGACGTATCAGCAGACGCTTTCAGACCTTCCCTCTGGTCGCCCTCGCCCCCGGCACACAGTCAACCCGCCTTCCCGGCGTGTTTACCCCGCTCAAATAAACGGAGAATCTCATGCTACAACGTCATCTCCCCGCGCTGGCGCTGGCCATCGCGTCCAGCCTTCCCACTGTTGCCAGTGCTTTAACGGTCAACGTGAACTCCAGCGTTCCGATCACGACTCAGGTTCTGCCTGAGATGGCCACCATCCAGGCAACTCTGGTCGAAATACTACAGATGCAACAGGCAACCGGCACAGCCATCACACAGAACGCCGACAAGCTCGGCGCCCTGATTAATCAGGATGGGCAGGCTACTCGTCAGCAAATGATTTTCAATAATGAAACCCAACGTCTGGAGGAGGCACGGCAGAGTTTTTCGGTACCGGATTCGATCTGTAGTGATTCCGCATCCGGTGTGGCAGCACAAAGTAAAAGTGCATCAGGCAGCGCCGCGTCAAAACTCTCATCAGGCAAAGGTGTTTCCAGTTCAGCGGTGCGGAAGAGGATTTCTACAGCATCGGAAGAACAGGCCCGCGACGCTTATGACGGTGCGAACGTACATGCCGCGTACTGTACGGCAGCAGAATATGAACGCTTTGGCGGAACCGGTATCTGCCCTGCCGTCAGTAATTTGCCCGGAGGTGACAGTCAGGTACGCTCCATCTATGGCGGCGCGGGACCTGAAGGGCAGGCACCGGCACTTTCCTGGTCACAGGAACAGATTGATGCCGCTATGGCCTACATGAAAAACACGGCTCGACCTTCAGCAGGCCGCACGCCAGGCAAAGGTGAAGTCAACACTGTTACCGGTCGTACGTATGTAGGGTTGCTCAACGAGTACAACGGTATCATCGATGCCGCGTCTGAACCTCAGCTCTCGCTGATTGCCGACAGTAAGACCAGTGAAACCACCCGTGATGCCCTGAAAGAAGCACTGCAGTCACCTTCCGCAGCGCAGTATTTTGACAATGTGGCTTCGCCGGAGGCGAAGGCGAAGGGCTACATGAGCCAGCGAGAATTTGAATCGTTTGAGGCCGGACGTCGATATGCCAACACAGCCTATCTCTCCGACCTGCAGCAAATGGACGGAGATAACCTTATGCGCGAACTCATCCGAACTACGGCACAGATGAACTGGCAACTTAACGACATTAAAGAGTTGCTGCGCAAAGGGAACGTGATCGACGGCCAGCTACTCGCCGCCTTTGCCCGCCAGTCCTACGCCCCACGTCTGAAACAACTCGAATCAGCCATGAACCAGGGAGCTGCCAAATGACACTGGAAAAAACAGTCGCACGGAAAAAAGGACTACCTGGACGTATTACCCGGGGACTGCTGAGCATATTTCTGCCATTGCAGGAAACGAAGTGGTATTTGCGGGCTGCCCGGCACATGACATCACGAAATATTGAGCGAATGCGTGATGCTTTTCCGGAGCTCATTACTGACGACAAACCGCCGGCTTCTCCTGACTGGGAAAAAGCCGTTGCGGAATCAGGTTGTACCCCCGCACAGTTGGATGAGGGGTATGTGAGCCAGCGCAGGCGCTGGCGAGTGCTGTTCTGGCTTATGGCCATACCGGTTCCGCTTGCAGCACTGACACCATTCATTATTGGTGGGAGTATCTCCGCGCACCAGATCAGCACCTGTGTGGTGCTGTTTTCCGGTGCTGGCGTGGCATGGTCAAAAGCGCTAATCGTAACCTACCGACTGTGGCAGTTACGCAACCGTCGCGTAAGTCTTGCTGAAAGAGGCACCTTTCAGCATTTCATGGCGGAAACCCATGCCGTACGAGATGCCATTCTCGGGAAATAGCTGCCCTTCTCTGCCTCCTGCCGACATCCCGGCATTCATGCATTATCCGGAGTTACCGTGAAAAATCTCATTCGTGCGCTTTGTGCAGGGCTGCTTATCTCTGTTACCCCGGCACGCGCAGGTGTCACTTACGATGACATAGTCTCTGCTGCAACCAATGCACAGGACCTCTCCCGACAGGCACTGGTCACTATCTTCGGCGATGTGGTGCTGGACCCTCTCGCCGCCGGCAATACCACGATGATCGGGAATCTGTTTGCTCTGTTTAACGGAATTATCGCCGTCCTTGCCGTCGTCTGGTTTGTATTTATTGGTCTGAAGCACATTAATAAAACGGGGCATCAGGGCAAGGTATTCAGCGGGGATCGCGATATCACCAGCACACTGAGCACAGTGTCAGGATTTTTGATGATTATCCCGACCGCCAATGGCTGGAGCATGTCCCAGCTCATAATTCTCTGGGGCGCGTCGATTATGGGCGTAGGTTCTGCCAACCTGATGGTGTCCAAAGCAGCCAGTGATATTGCCAGCGGCTACTCCCTGACTGTCCAGCCCACACAGGCTTCGACCCGAACTTCTGCACGCGGTATTTTTGAGATGCAGCTTTGTAAATATGCCATCAATACTGCGCTGGACGATTACAACAGCACGGCAAATTCGACCACAGCCAGAATGGCAGGGGTATCCGGTTCTTCTGGAGGGAATTATACCTACCGGGTCACCAACGGCAGCGGTGTGTGCGGCACGGCGACGATACCGGAACAACAGAAATCGGACTCCTCGTCTGGTTCCGGAAGCTTCTTTAACCCCTTCAGTAACCGCGATACAAGTGAAGTGGTGGATGCGCAAAACAAAGCTATGGAAGCAATGATCCAGGATATGGACAGCGCGGCCAGCGAGTTTATGGCAGGGTTTATGAATAAACGAACAACCGGCAACGGCACACTCCCGGATATTGAAACCCGCATTCAGAGAGCAGCCAGTACGTACGAACAAACTGTTCAGCACGCACTACCGGCGCAGAGTGAACAAAATGGCATACAGGATGCTGTCAGGAATTACCTCGACACTTATGGTTGGGCGGCTCTCGGTGCCTGGTACCAGACTTTTGCAACGGCCAATCAACGCCTGACAGAAGTTGCCAGTCGCGCGCCGGCAACCAGTGGGATGTCATCCCTTGGGGAAATTGGCAGCGGAGACCTGTTCAGTGCGGTAATGAGCGCCTACCGTACCCAGTTACAAAACTCTAATTATGCACCTCCAGCAGGTACAGCAACATCACAAAACGAGTTAAGTGCTTCTGAAGGTAATGACCCAAATAGCATATTAATGAACTCGTTCGCTCCATTTTTCGTCAGTTTAACCAGCAACATCGCAACAAATTATAGTGGGACAGGAACCTCAACAGGGCAGGTAAACCCATTAGTTAAAATGAAAAATGTTGGAGATTACACGCTGGTTGCAGCGGAGGGAACTTTAACAGCATACACGGTCATACGGGCTGCTGTTGCGGGTGGAGAGTCATCCCTTCTCGGGAAGGTTGTCAATATGACAGGAGCAATTAGCGCTGTAGATAAAGGGCTTGATGCCATTTCGCCAGCAGTATATTTCTTGTTACTACTTATGTTTAGCGCTGGATTTACACTTTCAATCTATTTGCCATTTATTCCGTTTATCTTCTGGATGACTGGTATTGGTAACTGGATTGTCAGTGTTCTAGTAGGTTGCGCTGCGGGACCTCTATGGGGGGCAACTCACCTAGGTACGTCTCAGGATCGAGGCAGTCGTGCGGCTTATGGTTACATTTACTTTATAGATACCATGATTCGTCCCGCACTTATGGTTTTTGGATTTTTCTTTGCATCTGTTGCGATTGTTGCTACTGGCACTATCCTTCATGCACTTTTTGGTGTCGCACTGGTCAATGTTCAAGCCAACTCGTTAACAGGTTTATTCAGCATGGCTGGTTTTTTAATGATCTATGCTCGAATTTGCACGACACTGGTATCTAGCATATTTGCCTTACAGGCATATTTACCTGACTACGTCATTTCGTTCCTTGGCGGTAGAGATGCAGCAAATACTCTTGGAAGCATGGCTGGTTCTGTCAAAGATATGTTCGTAGCCGGTGGGAGGAATATACGGCATACCCCTGGCGTTAATACGAAGGGTATGAATGGTCCAGGGGAAACAAATAATGATGGAATAAAAAGTTGAGATGTGGACATCTATCCAGTAGTGCTATAACATTGAGTGAAATACCTAAGGAGGGTTTACTGTGAAAGATAGATTCCCTAAGTGGTGGGTTTTATACTCTGTTGCAAAGTCTTTATTTTTAAAGTTCGGTATAATCTCTTTCTTGCTGATTTTTTTTCTATGCTCCATTTCAATCATCATGGATGAGTACGTACGCCCGGAGGCATATCTATACGCCATAACAAGTTGCTTACTGTTATTCGGTCCATTTGCCATCAATTATGTTATAGCCAAGAAACGCAAAAAAAAGATCCTTGCTGTTGTTGAGAAAATCAAGGAGACGGGTCATTTCAAACCGGAAAGCGGTTCTGAGGGCTGGCTCTTCTGGAAAAGTACCTACCTGGGTTTCGACTTTCAGCAAGGAACCTTTTTGTACGTCCGAATCTACCCGGGCAATGTCATGGATGTCATTGGCTTCGATGCTTACAGCCTGACACGTACAGAGGTTGAAGATTCAAAGTTGCGTCTCTTCACAAGGTTCACATCATTGCCGATGATTCCTATCGATACCGGTGCTGCATCCAGTATTGCTAACCATCTGCATGCAATGAACAACAAAGGATACACCTATAACTTCAACTTTAACGATGTCGTGAATAAAAAACGTGCCGAGATCGAATCTCTGACAGGGCTACCTGTTCCCGTTCTTGCCTGAAACACATCCAATACCCTCCAATAAATAGCCGGTTTAATTGCCGGCTATTTTCATTGATTTCATTAACGCAGATCATCGCTCTGAAAATTCACTTTAAAACAGATGATGATAATAAAAACCACAACCCATCTTATTAATGACCCTCACTAAAACAAAGGAGATCCGTATCAGATCCTCAACAATCTAATATTTGACCAATCAATATAATTTCACCTGCCGTTATCACCAGTAAATACGCTTGCTAACTTTTCGTAAGCTCGGGCTCTGCTGCCCTCTTTTATTCAGTTAGTCTTCATCGTTTTTATTTAGGGAGCTTTTCCATGACATCCGCTCGCGCGGGAACGACTGATCCGCTTGAATTTCTTGGAGCCCTCGCCATCCTGGGCATTATGCTTCTGCTTGTTGCATGGCTGTTCTTGCCTGAGTTTGTGTACTGGTCATGTTTCATTTTGCATACCCTGTGGGGCATGGCTGATTTTGGCCCCTTCCACACCTGGGCCGCACCGCGTTATAACCTGCTGGCCGTCACCGCCAACAATGCCGAAAACATCACTTACGATCAGTGGATCAACGTGATGAAGCAAACGACGGTGATCCTGATGATATTCCTCATTCCCCTGTCTACCGCTTCGCTGTGGAGCTGGTTATGCCATCCTGCACGAAACTGGCAAACGCGACGGGTACTCAATATCAGCACGCTGCCCTTCGCTATGGAAACCATTTCTCCTGCAATTGCCCCCATTCTTAATGAGGGGAATTCCAGTCGCCTGTTGCTTGATAAACGTCGTCAAGAAAGACGTCCGGCACAAAGCCCTGAGGGTTTCGCTGAAGAGCATGAACTCATCAGTAATATGCAGCTCGATGTTGCCCGCTGCAGGGCTGTTTTTATGGCCCAACTGGGGCGTCCACTTAATGGATGGAAAAGTCTCGCCCCTCATGAAAAGGCATTATTCGCAATATTCGGCCTTCAGTTTTTCCTGGACGACCGACCGGCCGCACGTCAATTAATGGATGCCCTGAACCGCTCCTGTCGGATAAAAAGCCGCCGTGATAAGGGGAAATTCTCAGTTCCGGTCTATGCGCTGGCGAGAACCGCTTTTAAGCGCGTCATCCAGAGCGAAGGCGCGAAACAGTGGTTGCGTGAGCACCGTTACGTCAGAAGTGGTCTGGTCTGGCTGTACGCACATGATTTACGGCTGACACCACCTAACTGGCTATGGCTAAAGGGGGTAGACCGCCCACTCTTCTATGCCCTGCACCGGGCAAACACCACCAAAGGATTTATTGAAGGTGCAGGTATCGTCGCCGTCGCCCGCACCGAGAGTGAGGCTATCCGACTTGGCCTCCCCTGCCCGCAAGCCTGCGTCGATGAAGCCATTGAGGGATTGCGCATCGATATGCTGTCCCTGGGGCTAATCTGGAACGAACCTCAGCCAGACCGCGACCGCAAGCGTCGCATCCGGACCAACTGGTCACTCACGGAAGACGTCATCACTCGCCCGGGTGACGATGACGATCTCATCTTCTGAAATTTCGCTCATTTCTGACGCTAATTATCTTACTGTCTACTGGAGTCTCATTATGTCGCTGGAAAGCACCTACACCACCTTTCGTTGTAACGACACCATTGTGGTTTTACATCAACACGGACATGGTGTTCCTCAGGCTCTGTTCACCTTTCGTGAGCCTCAGCGTATGGCCATCCACGATAAAAAGCTCATCGCTTTTTATCCATATTCAGCAGAAGCCGTGACACTTCTTGATGACCCGATGCACGATGCAGCGGAAGTCTTCAACACCATAGCGCGACACCTCAAAACCCAGAGTAAGGCAATAATGAAACGCCGTATGAAGTCCCTTGCCCTGTTTGTGAGCGGCGCGCTGATAGCATCTTCGTTATGGCTCCTGGGTACGGACAACCATTTCTCACTCAATGTGGGAAACCAGACACTGACTATCCCGGCAGAACCAGGCGCAATCGCACCGGCCCGGCCGCGGCAGACTGCCGCTGTTCAGGAGCCAGCCAACCCGGCGGCAGGCAATACAGTCATTCAGGCTGCCCAGGCTGAATCCGACAACATGCAGAATATTATGAAGGAAAGTCATAAATCCTTACCGGCTTCGCCTTCTGAAGCCCTGAAAACAGCACCGGCAGCGGTAACGTCAACCACATCAGTAAAAAAAGAAGCGACGGAACAGTCAGCGCGACAGAAGATGGTGGAAATACTGAAGCGCAGTACCGATCGAGGTCTGTTCACCATCCAGCTCTCAACCGGGCATGAGCGTACGCTGTATGCATTCCTCGATCCAACCTGTGCGGTCTGCAGAAGTATGGAGCCGGCAATCGAACAGCTGGCGCAGCGTTACAACGTTGTTGTATTCCCTGTATCAGTCGTGAATGACGGCGGCGATGCTGTAGAGAAGATCATTCCGGTTTTATGCGAGAAGGACCAGACAGCTCGTGCTGTTGCATGGAGTGTTCTTTTCCGACCGGACGCAGGTATGCTGGTTCCGGGACAGACAACACCTCCACAGGTGAGCTCAGACTGTTCCGCGTCGGCTCAGGCCGTAGTAGCCGTAAACGATACTGGCTTCCGCACCTTTGGTTTTTCAGGTACGCCGACAGTGCTGACTGACACGGGCATTCGCCTGGCAACGGGCATGCTGACCGCGCCGGATAAAATTGATCACTTCCTGAAAATTACAGATCCAATGTCACCAGAACAGGTCGACCGCTTTGTGAGTTCCCTCAGTATCCAGGAGTAAACCATGAATTATACGCCCGTTAACCAGGCGCTCATGAAGCGCAATGCCTGGAACTCCCCTGTTCTTGAGCTTTTGCGCGACCACCTGCTGTATGCCGGAATTATGGCAGGAAGTGTGGTGGCGGGGTTTATCTGGCCACTCGCCATACCGCTTTTGCTTTTGCTGGCCATCGTGGCCAGCATCAGCTTTGGAACACACCGCTGGCGTATGCCCATGCGAATGCCTGTCCACCTGAATAAAGTAGACCCCTCTGAAGACCGGAAGGTACGACGCAGCCTGTTCAGAAGGTTTCCCTCACTGTTTCAGTATGAAACAACGCAGGAAAGTAAAGGTAAGGGAATATTCTATCTCGGCTACAGGCGAATGAATGATATCGGTCGCGAACTCTGGCTCACCATTGATGACCTGACCCGTCATGTGATGTTCTTTGCCTCGACCGGTGGAGGGAAAACCGAAACCATCTATGCGTGGATGCTCAATTCATTTTGCTGGGGTCGGGGCTTCACCTTTGTTGACGGTAAGGCGCAGAACGACACGGCGCGCACCTGCTACTACCTGGCCCGCCGCTTTGGGCGTGAGGATGATGTGGAATACATCAACTTCATGAATAGCGGCATGTCCCGCAGTGAGATGATCCACAACGGTGATAAAAGTCGGCCACAGTCTCACCAGTGGAACCCCTTCTGCTATAGCACTGAGGCCTTTGTTGCTGAGACGATGCAATCAATGCTGCCGACCAACGTACAGGGGGGAGAATGGCAGTCCAGAGCAATTGCAATGAACAAGGCGCTGGTTTTTGGCACAAAGTTCTATTGCGTCCGTGAAAACAAAACCATGTCGTTGCAGCTGCTGCGCGAGTTTATGCCACTGGAGAAACTGGCAGAGCTTTACTGCCGTGCCATAGACGATCAATGGCCAGAGGAAGCTGTCTCTCCGCTCTATAATTATCTGGTAGACGTACCGGGTTTCGATATGGCCACCGTTCGCCAGCCTTCAGCCTGGACAGAAGAGCCGCGCAAGCAGCACAGCTACCTGACTGGGCAGTTTCTGGAAACCTTCAACACATTTACGGAAACGTTCGGTAATATCTTCGCTGAGGATGCCGGTGACATTGATATTCGCGACAGCATTCACAGCGACCGGATACTCCTGGTCCTTATCCCGGCAATGAACACCTCTCAGCACACAACCTCTGCACTGGGGAGAATGTTTGTTACCCAGCAGAGCATGATACTGGCCCGGGACCTGGGACATCGTCTGGAAGGGCTAGATTCCGAAGCTCTCGAAATCACCAAATACAAAGGCCCCTTCCCCTACATGAACTATCTCGACGAGGTGGGAGCCTATTATACCGAGCGTATTGCCGTTCAGGCCACACAGGTACGTTCCCTGGACTTTTCTATCGTCATGATGAGCCAGGACCAGGAGCGCATTGAAAGCCAGACCTCAGCCACAAACGTTGCCACCCTGATGCAAAACGCCGGCACTAAGGTTGCGGGTAAAATCGTAAGTGATGATAAAACGGCAAAGACAATCACTAATGCCGCAGGACAGGAAGCCCGGGCGAACATGGTCAGCCTGCAACGGCGTGACGGTATCATTGGTACCTCCTGGATCGATGGCGACCACATCAATATTCAGATGGAGAACAAAATCAATGTGCAGGATCTGATTAAATTGCAGCCAGGTGAGAACTACACGGTGTTTCAGGGCGATCCGGTTCCGGGAGCATCCTTCTACATCGAGCCGCAGGACAAAACGTGCAATGCACCCGTCATTATCAACCGATACATCACGATTAACCCACCGAACCTTAAGCAACTACGTAAACTTGTTCCACGAACAGCGCAGCGACGTCTTCCTGCTCCGGAGAACGTCAGCAAAATCATTGGTGTTCTGACAGAAAAGCCCTCGCGTCGGCGTAAAGCGGCAAAAGCTGAACCCTGGAAGATAATCGATACCTTTCAGCAGCGTCTGGCCAATCGCCAGGAAGCGCATAATCTGATGACTGAATATGATACGGACCACCGTGGACGGGAAGAAAACCTCTGGGAAGAAGCGCTGGAGGTAATCAGAACAACCACTATGGCAGAACGTACAATACGGTACATCACGCTTAATAAGCCTGAATCGGAACCGACGCAAGTAAGCGCTGAAGAAATTCAGCTCGCACCAGATGCGATACTGAGAACGCTGACACTCCCGCAGCCGGCTTATATTCCTCCTTCCAGATATCGAAACGAGCCATTTATCTCCCCGAAACTGCCTGATTCACCACATCCGGATATGGAGTGGCCAGAGTGATAGTTCAAAAAAATTGTCTTGTTTCAGGAACAGCTGCCGATAAACAAAATGATATAGAAATGAAGGAAATGAAATGAAGAAACTACTATTTGCCGCCCTCTTTGGTTTTTCATGCGTTGCCGCTGCAGCGCCCCAGCCCGTTATCGACACCGATGCCGTGGCGCAGCTGACTGAAATCCGTAACATCCTCCTCACGAACCAGCAGAAGGTGTACGCCTGCTCCGATGGCGAGAAGCTTTATACTGTTGGGTTGCAGATAAAACACGATGGTTCTGAATACAAATGTGTTTTAAAGAAAGACCATGCTGAATGGGAATTAGTCCCACGCATCGCATTCAACTAAATAAGGCCGCGAAAGCGGCCTTTTTTTTGACCTGATTATGCTACCCTCCGGATTGGGCACAGATTCACACTATCCCGTTCTGCTGGCAGTACGAGAAATTGATAAGTATGATTGATAAAACAGGGGGCAGAGAATGAACATTCCTAAACAGACACTGGTTTTATCTATTGCAGGTTGCTCACTTCAGTTATTCTTTATTTTCGCTTCTTTCATAGGTGCTGATGATAGTTTTGCTGTCTTCTGGACATCATGCGGCTTTGCCTATGTATTGCTTGCGTTCCATGTAGTCACGGGCGTTGTCGCTTGTTATGACATAAAACATCCTCTAAAAGTTTAAAAGGCCGCATTTGCGGCCTTTTTTATTTCTTATCTGCGGGCTAAATTCCATCTGGTCCCCGAATGCTTATAACGGTGAAGGTGGTTTCCAGTTTGGTCCTGACTCATTGCGCACAGCTTCTGTATTACTCCCCTGATTCGTCATTTCAGCAAAGCGCATCTCGCTTTCAACACGCACCTGGTCGACCTCCGGTCGCGAGATCTGGTATTCACCTTCATCACGGTGGTTCACATTGTGCCATGCCACCATTTTGGCAAAAGCTGTATTGAACTGTTCATTATTCCCTTCCGGAGCCATCGCGACGCTCGGAGAACGGCTGAAGAGAACCGGCGCGACTTTGACCATATCCCGCTTAAGCGCATCGTAATCGCCACTGTTCCGGAAAATAACCCTGTCGCCATAGTCGGTACAAATATGGCGGCCTGTCTCCGGATCGCGGAACTGGACGCGACCGTTCTTCTTCAGTGAAGCCCGCAGGCCAGGAACACCGGAATACATCGGCGTTCCGCCTGGCTCACAGATAACGACACATCGGTTGTCTGTTGTAGATTTCACCGCATTACCACGACGATCCCTGTAATCCCATCCTCTCAGCTGCGATATCGCAGCCTTGTCACCTTTCACCGCTTCAGCTTCAACCCACTGCCGGTAAGACGGCGGATACCATTTCCCCTGCCCGATAAGCTCAGCTCGTTCAGCCTTCATGGTTTCTTTCAGCGCAATCAGTGCCTGCATGCGCTGAAGCTCTGCAATATGATAATGCAGCTTCCTCACCAGAGGGTCACGATGTTCGATACGGATGCGCGCTTTACGTATCCTGCATTCGTCATGAATCGCCTGGTAACGTTCACGGCCATGCAAATCAGGGCGCTGCCAGTTAGCCCGCCAGGCTGCATAACGGGCTTTCAGATCTTCTCGCGCAGCTGCGCGCGCTTCGCGACGCTGGCGACGCAATTCAGGATCACGCTTCATACCCGGAATATCGCGGTCGCTCACGGCCAGTTCCGGATTGTAACGGCTGGCCGGCTTAACACGTTCAAAGATGTCTGCCGGCACCGAAACAAACGAACCAGCATGGGGTTCCGCACGCGCAAGCGTCAGATCAGGATGAACGTGGCTGGCCTTTACAGGGGTCTGTTCGTGATTGTAAGCGTCCATCACAACCAGGCCCTGCTGCTCGCGCATCAGCAACAGCCCCTGACGCGCCAGTAGCTCATGACAGCGTTCCCAGGTAAATTCACCACTACCGATAAGCGACTCAATGTCCTGACGGCAGTGTGAAACCGCATAGCCCCAGAGGCTTTCCTTATCAGAGAAAATCTCACGTTTCAGCGCCCCCTGCGGGCCCGAACCTGTTCGCAGTTTTCGCCATTCCCGGTCGGATACTGGGGTGGCTTCCAGACTGCCGCCGGTGAACTGTTCCGCAGGGGGAACCTGCTGGAAAATGTCTTTCGGTACCGGCTGCCAGCCTCCTTTATACGAGTCCAGAATAGCCTTCGTTAGCGCAGGCCACACACGTTCCGCCCTGACAGGTGTACGCGTTGAGTCATACCCGTCACAGATAACCAGACGGTCATGCTGTTCTTTCAGATACAGTCCAGACTGTGCCAGAAGCGTATGCACTGACTGTATGGTTCGCTGCGTTGGATCCTGATCAAGTGCAATCAGCGGCGCCCGTAAACGTGCGATCGCATAGTCCGATAAGGATTCTTTCTCTGTCATCCGTTCAGGGCGAGACGGCATAATAATCTTGTCTGGTTCATAGCGGCCGACAGCCGGAACTTGCGAGAAAATGTCCTGTACAGGAGGAACAAACTCACCCAGTTTACGAATAAGTTTATCGGTATCAAAGGCGTGTCCAAACGCAGAAAGCGTAACGCCAGGACGTTCACTGTCCCAGCCATCCTTCACTTTTAGCTCGCCGCTCTCCTTTGTCAGGAACAGGCCTTCTTTCGCAAAACGCTGATGGAGAGAAGACCAGTCGGTCACCGGTGACTCCCGTAAACCAGCTATTGCCGTGTCAGCGATATATTCTCTCAGGCTCTGATTACGGCCACGTTTCCAGGCACTTTGACGATCGCGTTCAACAGAGGTACGACGAACAATACGATTATCAGGGGCAATCACATAGCAGCCATTGTCAGGTGAAAACCCATGTTTGAGCTCCAGTTCACGACAGGCCTTACTCAGTTTTTCCTGGCTGTAAGCAAGACGGTTAAGATAACCAGTCTCCGGATGTACGCGATTTACAGCGATGTGAACGTGGAGGTTATCCGTGTCAGTGTGAACGGCAGCAACGAACTGATGGCCCGCTAAACCGAGACGGGAAAGTGTATGGCTGACCGAATCGTAAATCTGTTCAGGGCGCGGACTTTCGTGCGACTGCCAGCTCAGAATATAGTGGAATACAGGGTCGCTTTTGTTATGGGCAAACTTCGTTTTACGTGCGGAGAACTCCATTTCTTCAGCTGCACTTTCAATTGATGTGCAATTGTGGAAACAGGTCACACCGTAAAAATTCACCCATTCCCCGCCGTCAGGCATCACGTCAACCAGCGAGATAAACGACTCATCACGCAGTTTAGTAGCGTAGTCAACCAGACGGGAAAAGCGGCTGCTGTGCGGCATTTCTGGCTTTGTTCCGGAAGCTCTAACGGCTTCCATTAAATCATCATCGCGCGGCTCATCACGAACAGAAACGTACGAAACCAGGTCCCCAAAGGAGGACTTGCCGTCTTGTCGTTTCGGTGGAATAACCGGGATCATGATGTTGTTCTTCTCTCCGTGCTAACCGTTGTTCATGAGTTTATTTCTGAGCGTGGTCGACAGTTCTGTTATTGCGACAAGGACCGTGGAGTATTCCTTATCACCCACTCGTTTCCCTTCAACAAAGAGATGCTTTTGCAGTCTCCCCAGCCTTAAAAGCTCGGTCATAAAGCTGTCGTCGATGAGTGAAATCATCTTTCTGTTCATCGCTGCGTTACGGATATAAGCCGATACGCTTTGCCCCACTGCTTCCGCTTTCTGTTCAATCTCTTCGATTTCATCCGGCGTGAATCTCAGGGTCTTGATTACGGTTTTCTGCCGTTTATCACTTCCCCTTCGGGATGCTTTGTCGCTCATGTGTGCTCCTTACTCGGGTGTCGGGGCGGAGCCCTGACCAGGTGGCATTTGTGATATCGTGCGTGCGCGGTATTACAAATGCACATCCTGTCCCGTCTTTCGAGTCATTATACGCTTCGCTGGCTGTTTCGCCTAGTGGCGATTTGACGGCATAGGCAGTGCGGAGCACTGCCACTTTTGAGTGGTCAATGTTATGATTTGGATGACAATATTCTGAAAGGGGTAAGAAGATGAGTAAGAAGGCGTTTTATTCAGATGAAGATATCGAGCTAGCAAAGGTTACTCTGGCTGGTTTACCGGATCTGACACCTCAGCGCAAATCACAAAAGGAATTTCTGGATGCAATCCGTGATGACCTGTTAGCACTGGTAAAAACCAAAGGTTACACGGTCTCAGACATTAAAGAGACACTAAAAACCACGGGGTATGAAATCAGTGAGAGAGCACTTCGTGAAATCGTTCGTGATGCTGATAAAAACAAACCAGCCCGTAAAAATCGCAGGTCGACGGCAGAAAATTCGTCATCACCAACGAAATAATTCCTGCATCCTGAAGATGTGATGTACTGAAATTTTTCTTACCAGGATGAAATATTTTTTCAGCCTGGTAAGAAGGGAGATGATATAGAAATTACCATTCAAAGGTCGGAACGTCTGCCAGCATTTCTCCCCATGAAGTAAAATGAACCATGCTGATGTCAGCCTTTATCATGGCAGTGTAAATCACTATTCTCGCCGCTTTTGAAATACCATGATGTTTCAGAATGAGAAGCGGATAACTGACGGCATCAACACGAATGATGTAACCCAGATCGGATTCATGGATCCATTCGCTTTCATACTCGGCGTGACATAGTTCGCTCAGAATCTCGCTATCCCTCCGCGTAATATGGCTCAGACTACATTCCAGAACAGAACGCAAAACTTTGTGATTAAGTTCAGTACGCTGTCCCCATCCGAGCGATGCAGTAACATCCTCCCATGTCCATTTAGGGTTATCAGGAACCTGAGCAGTAAGCTGTTTAAATGGCAAGCTAAGTGCCGTCGACAGGTTCAACCCTGATGCAATAATACGCGGATAAAGTTCACTGGCTGTACATGAGGAAATCAGTTCTCCATTCACAAAGAGAGCTTCATCACCGTTATCAAGACGGATACAGGTGACGCCATGAGGCGCACGGGATATGTAGTGTGGCATGTTCCATTCCTTCCAAAAATGTGCCGGATAATACTCCGGCACTGTGTTATTAAATTACCGCCCCGTTGCAGGGCGGTGGTTATCAGGCGTACGCGCGGGAAAGCTCAAGCGTACTCAGGACGTGATCCCATTCAGCCCCGTTAAGTGCTGGAATATGGATCGGTTTATGAATACGCCCGCAACGGACAAGTGATGTCCCCAGTTGTTTCAGATGTGGCGCGATAGCGTCTGGTTTCAACGTTTCGCGGATTTTCCGTGGATGACGGGTTTTAACCCGCTCCTTTACAAAGTATTCGCGACATGCGACGATGAACTGGTCTTTCATAGTGCCTCCTCAGAGTCATTGTGATAACGAGCTGTTACAGCAGCCCGTGTAAACAGGCAGGGCACCCGCCCTGCTTTTTTATTGCCAGTCTTCCGGCAATATCCTGCGCGTCTTACGACGCAAATCTTGCAGGCCATCCGGCCTTTTCTGCCGTCGTCCTTTTCCGTTTTCTTGCAATGAGGGAAATGCCTTCATTACGCTAATGCCCTGACAGGGTGACGATGGAAAGCAGGGGTGAAGGACAGATTATTTGGAGCCTGCGAGAAAAAATCTGGACGGAAAGCGTCAGCGTCCCTTGCTGAACAGAGGCGCTCTGTCAGAGTGCATAAGTAATGAAAGGCTTTCACGGCAGAAACGGACAGGAAGGCAGAAGGCGCCGGTTAATCCGGCGTTCCCTTGCGGCCGCCGTGGCGGTCAGTGGGAGCGGCGCTGCCGGAACGGCAGCTGCAAGCGGGATGGGTTCAGGTATCGCTTGCTATCCGTCAGGACGGAGACGCGTGCGGCTCCGCGTAGCGCGGTGGGCGTACGGCCACCACGCGAAGTGCAGGCGACGACCCGGCAGCGACGGGGAGCCGAAGGTACCCAGATGTCAGTCCTGACAACATGCTTTTCGTCGTCATTTAGCATCACATTAATCCACAAAAAAAAATCAATAAAAGTGCAGAATCTGCACTTTATTCATATATACTTTCCCACAAAAAAAACACTAAAATAAGTGCAGAATCTGCACTTATTTAGGTATCAGAAAATGACGGGTTACGAACTTCGTTTATGGCGAAAAGGTATGAACTGGAGCAGTGACAGGGCGGCCGAAGAGCTTGGAGTCAGCCTGCGAACATGGAAAGTTTACGAGAAGTCGGAAAAGGTATCGCGGGTAGTAGAGCTGGCAACCGTAACACTTTCTATCGCTGCTGCTGTTCCTTCCTTCGGACACCGGAAAAACACCAAAGAAAAGATAATTACCATGATCCAGACTCTAACCGGAGCAGCTGGACTCATCGGGAGGCGCTGAGCACCTCCCCTGCCCGTATCAGGCGGCTTTCGATAAATCGCACATAAAGTCCATCATGGCTTTAAGTCTGCGCTGAGTGTTCAGCTTCGCTTCAAAGTCGTTGAGATAGTAAACAGGCGTATACCGTACACGATTGAACTGCATCGTGAGCGTGTTCCCTGTCACCACCTCCGCCGCAATCCCCAAAAGAGACAACTGGATAAATGCCATATCGGCAGCAACCGGATCAATATCGATGCAACTGGCGAACAGGTGCGCGGACGGATTGATATCAGCCTCAAGTAGACATTCAGCATAGGCAATAATCATTCCTGCCGAACCGCAGGCCGGATCGCTTATCGTCGCGATACCCTCCCGCGTGACCGTCTCTTTGATGCCGGAAACCAGCATTCTGGCCATCATTGACTGGACAGAATAGGGGGTAAAATATTGCCCCATACCTCCCGACCCCAGCTCAAGCTCCATAAAAATTGAGCCGATGAAGTCATGGAATTTAGCCTCCAGCGCGCAAACCATCAGACGGAACAACTCATGAAAATTGCGGATATCGTCCGCATCGTATCGCGCGCAGATCTTCCGGCAGTTTTCCGCGCTCTCTGGCGTTCTCACCCGCGCAATATCCAGTTCGCTCGCGGCAAGTCTGACAAAATCGCTGAATACATCCCAGCGGTGAAGGTGGCGGGCAGTCTGGTTAAACAGACTGATAAACTGCTTACGCGCAGTGTCGATGCTGATAAGACGCGGGGGGACTTGCTCTGACTGGACA
Source organism: Enterobacter sp. ECC-249 (assembly GCF_043965265.1). Taxonomy (NCBI): domain Bacteria; kingdom Pseudomonadati; phylum Pseudomonadota; class Gammaproteobacteria; order Enterobacterales; family Enterobacteriaceae; genus Enterobacter; species Enterobacter sp. ECC-249. The sequence goes on along the minus strand of NZ_CP143661.1, from coordinate 62,497 downwards.
GCCGGAGCCGTCTGCACGACAGGGCGGGCGGCTCCGCGCCTTTTTGTCTCATTGAAGAAATCGGCAAAGCTAATCTGGGTCATGTTTTTTTCTCCTGTCGCCCCGTCAGGGGCGGCGTTGTTGTCAGTTACAGGCGCGGCTCAGTTCAAGCGTGCGCAGCACATGACCCCACTCGCTCCCGCGCATGGCGGGAATACGTACGGATCGCCCCTTTTTCCGGCAGTGCGCAATATGACGCCCCAGTGCCCGCATTTCCGGACTGAGGGCATTGCAGGCGATTTCACCGCGTTTGATACGCACCTGCTTTTTCACGGGCGCGTTTTGAGCCTCCTGCATCTGGACATAGAGGGCGGTTGGTGTAACAATCGAAACTTCACTGAATTGCATGGGTTTGTTCCTTTTAGTGAAAGCCGGATTTTTTCGTTGGAATCGCTCAAATCCGGCGTGGATGGAGCAGGTGTAAGCCTGCTTTTTTCATTTCTGGCTCTGGCTCTCAGGGCTGAATGCTGCTTTCACCTTCGCCACGATATCGGCGTGATTCAGGTTGCTGTAATCACGTACGCGGAAATAACGCTTTCCAATACGGACAAAAATGTCCGTCACGTTCATACAGATCATCTCTGCCAGCATGAAGGTTTCAGTGTCCTGCGCGGTGTCACAACGCCAGTTGATCATCGGTGGGTGCATTCCTGCCGCATCGTGGAATTTGTTCACATCGATTTCCACGGGGGCGATCAGTGCGGACTTTTCACGGCTCAGCCAGTAGGCCATTTCCGATTCGGCGCTGGCGCTGGAATCAAGAGAAGCGAAAGAATCAGTCGTGTGTAAATGCATGGTTTATCTCCTTTTATCAGTACATGCCGGATATCCGGCGTGGGGTTACAGCTGTACGTATTGCAGGTTGCGTTTCAGTTCAAAAAGAAAATCAGGTTGAAACGACCAGGCGCGCCAGTTAAGCGTTCCGTTGGTGCGGATCTCCACCTGCACATCGCCGTATCGGGACACATCGGACACGGTGACAGTGACGCCCTCTTTCAGCGCAGTGGCCTGAGCCACCCACTCCTTCGCGACAGAAACAGGGTTTTGTTCTTCCTCCATCTTCCTGGAAGATTCTTGAGCGGCGGTTTTGACGTTGACGTTTCGTGTGTGCATCCTGGTTTTCTCCTGTGGTGATGGTTGCCCATCTCCCTGGTGAGTTCTCTCGCGGCAAAGGGCAAAGGAGCGACGGCGGGGCGGCAGGAAAAGGGCGCAGACAAAAGTTTTTGCAGTCCCTTGCAAAAAGTTTTGGCGGCGTTCATTTAACCCTTTGGATGACGTCCTGACGGTGCTACGACCAGCCCTCCGCGTGAGGACACACGGGGGATGGACTCACGCGGGTGAACAGGAGTGCACACACCCGACACGTCGGAACGGCGTGTCGCCATTAGAGCGACGGCTTCGCCGGCGCGGTGAAGGCGTTCCGGACGGTACGGCCGGAGAAGCCGCAGTTGTTGACCTTTGCCATCAGACCCTAGCGATAGCCCGAAACCGCTTGCGGGTTCGGCGGAGACTGGCTGGTGCGTAAGCAGCTGCCTGGCGGAGTGGGGCTCGACGACTGGACCGCCACGCGGGCCAGGAGCCGAAGGTGGCCATTGCCCTGCCCGTCTTTCTGGCTCTGCCCATCACGGAACTGCAGCGAAGAGAACTAACCAGCAGGATATCGATCAAAACAGACAGGATGAGGCACTCGGAAAAGTCCTTTCTGAAGCACAGCTTCAGCAGACTAATCGCAACAGCGTGAATTAATAGCAGCCAGGAATTGATTGATTGAGCGAGGACAAACCAGAGGGAGCAGAGGGGCAGCGCCGGAGGCGCGCCCCGCTTCCCCCGAACCCCGCAGGGGTACGGTCCGTCCCGGAAGTTCAGGCGTGCGGTCGCGTCGGGATGGAAAAAGGGGCTACCGGCGAACCGGCAACCCCTTCATAAAGGCGCTTCAGGCATGTCAAACCAACTCAGCCCTGAAAAGGCGGGGTTTCCCCCGCCTCCAGGTTGCTACTTACCGTTGGATTCGTAAGCCAGAATTGCAGCGACCTCCCGTTGTCCGTCCCTCAGGCGAATTTCGCAAAGCGATTTTCGCGTCAGGTAAGTGAATATCAGCAGTGTGAGACACACTATGAGTACGCACCAGATAACGGTACTTCGCGGCAGTTTCATGGTTTACTCCTCCTTGCATTAAGCACGGTAAGAGGCCATACTGTTGTTGATCAGACATACAGGGGGCCTCGTGGGTTAATGAAAATTAACTACGGGGCTTTCTGCTTTCTGCCACACAACACGGCAACAAACCACCTTCACGTCATGAGGCAAAAAGCCTCAAGCGCCATCGCCATTATATCCCGACGAGCCGATTCTGCCCAGGAATAACAGTCTGATTACTGGATAAATCCTGACCTTTACCTGATTTACTCAGGATCACTTCTGCCTGTGGACCAGTTATGTATCTGTTCGTCGAGCGCTTCAAGATGCTGATCAATGCTTTCTGCGAGTCGCTCACTTTCAGTCTCCAGCCAGCCGCTTAATCCGTCCCACTCATAGCACATCTCTTTCAGCTTTTCCGACATAGTCCGAAGTTTATTGCGCTGGCTGCGGGCAACCTTCAGCTCCGTTTTCCACGGATTGTTTCTCACGGCCATATAGACCTCAGCGTGATTTTGTTCGGTACCATCCAGCGCTCCAGCTCTTTCTCCGCCGGTGTTGAGGATCCCGCCACATCATGTACATCGAGAACAATGTCTTGCGCACGGTCGTAGTAAGCCTTCACCAGATGAGACAACGAGGGGCTGCGTTCCGTCCACGCCCACAACATTCGCTGGATGTCATAGTCCCGTATATCCTGCTGGGACCAGAACTCATACCATGCACGCAGTGTCTCCGGTGTCTGAAATGCCAGGTCGATTTCAGCCTGCCCCACGCGGTTCTGGTACTTCTCTTCCTTTTCACGGTGTCGCCGTGATTCCTGACGGGAATAAAGATTATCCTCGCGCACTTCCCGCTGCGTGTGGCGCTCTCTGATGCTGAACGCCTGCTCCGGAAACAGGTTCTGCACCATGTTGGTACCGAGCGGAGGGTAACACAGGCGACCGCGGCTACTGATCAGTATGTCAAACGCCTCTTCATATCGGGCCAGAGAAATTTTATCGCCCTTCAGCCAGTACGCCCCGCGCACCTGGTTGATCGCCTTTCCACTAATTTTACTGCTACCAGTCAGGAACCGGAAAAATGCTCTGGAATAGGGATACGGCTGCGGGTGTCGGCTTCCGTACCGCCCGCCCCCCTCTTCTACGGCAATAATGGCTCGTAACGCTGCCTCACGCTCCGGCAGTTGCGTGACAAGAGAAAGGTGACGAGGGATCATCAGGCCACCTCCATGCGCAGCGTTGAGAGAATATCGAATATTGAGTATCCATCACTGTCCAGCCTGCTGGTCAGGCTCAGCACATGGTTTATCACAGCAGCGTCAGATTGTGGGCATGAGCGGATACAGGATACTTCCTGCCCTTTTCTCCAGACCAACAGCATGATCCAGTCCTGACTAAACTCACCAGGACTACACAGAACCACTTCAAATCGGCCATGAGTGGGCGAAAAACGGATCTGCACGGGAAATAAGCCCCCGAACTCGCTACGATACTCCCCGTTAACATCCCAGTTTTCAGGCGCACTCAGTGCCCCCATAACAGCGTGTGTCATCTCACGGCGGTAGGAGTAACCAGCGGCGCGGCAGGTTTCGAAATCTTCACCGATCATGGAGGAAAGCTTAAAGTTTGGCATATTCATCAGATATCTCCTTATTGCCGCCCCGTAGGGCGGCTATCCTTATCAGGCGGCAATTGCCGCGTTGTCAGTGTCGGTATCGGTGCTGTCTTTTGCATCAGGCTGCGGTGACTGTAACCATGCAGGAACCCAACGGTTCTGCTTCATAAAGAACTCCGCATGCACTGCCGCGTCGCCTTTCTTCATTTTTTCTGCGTCAGCAGCGGCACCAGTCAGACCTGCATCTTTAAGTGAAGTGACTATCTGTGAATGTTTCAGGCTACCGAAGTAGTTCTCTTTTGTAGGCTGCCACCAGTCGCGAAGGTGAAAACCTATCGCGGCCTCAACCGTATCGAGAGGGCTACGTGATGTGTGTCCATTATCACGCGTCTGTACACCATCTACGGAACAAGCCGCACAGAAGGCCAGCAATGACATCAGTACCTCTCCGTTCAGGGCGAAGAAGGTCGTGAAGTCCTTCTCCCATCCTGCTGGCAGCAGGGTTTTCAGGCGCTCTTTTTCGGTCATCAGGGCTTCAAACGCTGCGCCTTCTTTACCGGATGGGGCGTTCTCAGTGAGGCTGCTGTGAGAAACGGTCAGGTTGATACGGAACGGATGCGGCGTGGTCACACATCCAGCAAAAACGCAGGTACACATACGCCAGACCATAAGCGCCACAGCCTTTTCAGGTTGCTGCATTAGCGCGGCCTGTACCGCCAGAGTGCGCTCGGATGACATTTTGGTGAGCAGCGGGATGCTGATCCCTTCTGCTGCATCAGGTCGATGCATATGAGTCACGGCAGGAGACTGCGCGGAATCCTCTCCGTTACTGTCATGGTCAGGTAAATCAGACATGCGGCATATACCACGCTGAATACGAAGCGCACCGTGCATGTAGCTCACCACCACGCCTGATTTTGCTTTCAGATCTTCTGTCCACCCACGAAGCTCAGCGGCATGTTCAATGAGGGATATTTCGCTGCTAATGGCCTCGGCTTCATCACTGTCAGGATCCAGAGCGTTAAATTTGTCGGACAGTTCATCGATACGGCGGCTGTCATCTTCGCTGTAGATTGCATCTGGCTCCGGTAGAATGCGGTAGTCCTTTCCGTCAGGTCCGTAAAGGTTAATTGCAGCCAGACGTCCGGTACCCCACATCCAGCCCTCTTTTTGATGGATTTCCTGAGCGATCAATTCAAGTTTTTCCAGTACCAGACGTTCAACAAGCAGACTGTCTACTGTTCCGTCCCCTTCCTGCTCACTGAACAGATCTTCACGGACAATTCCGCCTGCGGCTTCATAAACTTCCCGCCCGATAAATGCGAAACGTGGATGCGAGACAGAAATTTCACTTTCCGTAATACGATTTTTAAGTGCGTTTACGGTAGTGCGTCCCCATTCCTCCTTTACGCTTTCGTAAACAGCAACCTGACGCTCAGGATCGCTTTCAAGACACAACACCTGACACTGTTCAACATCAAGCTGACCTTCTGCCAGAAGTGCAAGCAGTGACGGGGCAAGACTGGCAAGTTTGAGCATGCGCTGGACGTGGCGGGAACCGTACCCAAGCACCTCACCAATCTGCGCGGGAGTTTTTCCCTGCGCCGCCAGTGTACCAAACGCTGTGATCTGCTCGGCAGGGTGCATGGTTTCAAGCTCGTTGTTCTCGGCGTAAGAAGCCTCAACAGCAAGCTCGTCGCTGACACGTTTAACCGGAACCTGATAATCTGGTTTGATACGCCCCATTTCAGACATGAGCGTCAGCGCAGTCAGACGCCGACCACCTGCTGCCACACCGTATTTTCCCTCGGGCAGGGCATGGACAACCAGATTGTGAAGCAGTCCGAGGCTTTCAATGGAGTTAGCCAGTCGCTTAACGCTCTCGGTGGTGTAGGGCATCGTGCGTACGTTCAGCGGTGATTTAATGAGATCGGTCAGCGGAACATACTCAATGACTGCCGCATCGAGGGCTGTTTTCAGCGCCTCGTTTCCGGCAGTTTTATTCTTACTGGTTTTTTTTGGTGCTTTTGATTTAACATCTGCAACTGTCATGATTTAGTACCTCTCAGTATTAATGATTGTCTTGCCCTGCGGAGTGACAGCTCCGACAGGGCCCCTTCTTACTGCTGTTTTCTGGCTCTGTAACTGGCAAGAGCGCGGTTAAGCAATGCCCCCACGTCGTTCTCAAAGTTCCACGCGCACTTCGTCAAAAACCCTTCTTCACCCCGCACAACAAGCTGAAAATAAGTACCCTGATCGTTCTCAATACTGACGTTGGTGTACTGCGCCACCAGAGCGGTCGCCTCTTCACGGGTAAACGGCCCCTGAGGCAGCACCACGGGTGCAGTGACAGTACTGCCATTCAATAGAGCCGCCAGTTCGTTTTCTTCGGCGGTGGGTTCGCGCAGCAGCACTGGCTGATTCAGAAATTCCTGTAATGTTTTTCCCACTGAATACTTCCTTTAAAAAAGTGGCTGGTTTTAAAACCCATCACCCGTTGAGTTACGGGAGCCGCGGTTTTGACGTTTCGCGGGAACCTGCTGAACTTTCCCGGGGGATAAAACATCACCCGTTTGAGAACCTTCGCCGCAGGTGCGTAAACGACACCGGCCGAGGCAGATGTCCGGGGCGGACGCAAAAAGTTTTTGCCTGCAAAAAGTTTTGGTGGCCGTGCGTCAGCATTCACCCTGGACAGCCACGAGGACTGTGGCGGTCTCAGCACCCGGAGGAGGGACTCAAAGGGGTGTAAAAGGACCGGATGGAATGGGCAGGGACACGCCGCAATGACGGGAAGCCGCGCGCGGCGAAACGACATTGCCCCCTACATCACGACGGGGTATTTACGGCGTGATGCAGGGAGCGCAGGAAACGGCGCGACTGAGCGGCGCAGCCGGAACGGCTGCTGCAAGCGATGGGGGTTGCGTCATGGGATGGACACCCGCTGCCCCGCAGGGGCCGGGCAGAGACAGCTTTGCTGGCTCTGTGCGAAGCATGACAGCCCGCCCGGACGCCCACTGCAACAAAGGCAATGAGTTTGATTTACAGCATATCTTACTGAAAAAATTACTTTTTATTTGCCTCGGCCATTTCGGAATATTGTGGATCGCTGGCTTTCGGCAACTGCTGGCTAAGCTGGCGGTAATGGCGCAACCTTTCCAGAAAATATTCGCGAAGCTCTTCGGGCACCTCTCGTGCCACAATTTCCGGCACCACTGGCTGATTTAGCCGCTCTTTAAATGCCACACCTGACGCGGCCAGGTCTACGGCGATCCTGTCCTGATCCTCTTTTGAACGTACCGAAAGATTAAATTCGCTCATGTTTTTCCTCTCTTTCACGCGCCTGCAACGAGATCGTTGCTGACTTTTTCTGCCGGGGCGGTTTGTAACTGCGCCGCAGGCGCGGTAACAACCGCCGGCAGGCAAAGCCTGCCAGGGTTTTTCGCGCGGGCTAACAGGCGGATGATACCGCCTGCCAGGTTATCAGTTACCTTTTCCACCCTGCAAAATGAAATGACCGCCGATATACACCGCACGCTGGCAGGTCATGTAATAGCATATTTCGTCGATCACCTGCTCCGTTCTTAATTCCCGTTGACCATTTTCACGTCGACGGGCGTTAATAATATTTTTGTACTGACGCAGGATGTCACGGGTCTGTGGATCAAGTTTCATTTTTATTCTCCTTTGTGGCGGGGCCCTGCCCCGCCTCTGACATCAACCGTTGAACACGTAGCCATCCAGAAATACCAGACCATCCAGGAACAAATCCCGCGCCCAGGCTCCCATATCGAAATAGCAACGCAGCGATTCCGGAATGTCATTGAGAAGGCCGCACTCTTCTGCCATAGTCCAGGCGTAGTCCTCTTCGCTCTCAGCTTCTCCGCAATAAGCATCCTCGAAGGCGTCATAATCACACTCTCCGGAGTATTCCACCCAGGCAATAAATGCAGCATCCATACCGTCTTCTACTGCGCGCTTGTAGGCTTCAATGAAATTCCAGTCAACGGAAGATTCGGATGCAAATGCTGACGGGATCCCTTCCCAGTCCTGGAACATGAGTTCCGGGTCGGATTCATTGGCGTGCAGCTCGTTGCAGGCTTCCAGAAACTCTGCTTTATCATCAAAGTCGGTGAGGTCAAACCATTTACCGTAGAGGCTACCGCAGTTGTATTTGTGGTATGTACCTACATAAATCGCCGGGGTGGTAGTGTTCATAAAACTCCTCCAGTGTCTGTGTCGTCTGAGTTCCGGCTTACGCCGTGCCGACACGACAGCCCGACTTCGAGCGGAAGATGCAGGGGCGACACCGGAGGCCGCAGCGCAGATAAACAGCGATGACGGTCTGGACGGTTCTCCCGCGAATATTGAGCGGGAGAACGACGGGAAGAACGGCATCAGGCGTAAAAATCTGCGACCGGGCGAGGATGGCGGCGGAGCGAACCCTTGCATCTGAAGCGATCGGGCTAAAGTGAAGGCACGGCGTTAGCCGCAGACCGCACGGACGTTTTCACCTGCGTCCCCGTAACATCGTGGAGGGGGCGCCGGTAAAGCGGAGCGTGCGACATCCTTTTCGCAATAAGGCGGGGCGCATTGCCCCGCCCAAAATCAGGCGGCAATCCGGATGCCGGAGAAGGATTTCATCATCGCGTCAATCTCGGTTCGTGCGCTGCTGACCACATCCCGCAGCCAGTGTCTGTCAAACCAGTCGCGGGATGGGCTGTCAGGGTGACGAAGGGCATAAGGCACGTGGGTCTGCCCGACTGTACGGCCATTGCATTCCAGACGGATTTGCAGACGGCGAAAGGTTTCCTTCCCGTCGAGTACCGCTTTAAGACGCGCGTCGAGCGTCTCATTATCCCACTGCGCATCATCCTGCACCTGCTCCACTTCCGTTACTGTCAGGAGGAAATTACGGGTTCGGCGGGTAAATACCAGCGGTTCAGCGGCGGGGCGCAAGGCTTCCATCAGGCGGTATCCGGCGGATGCCACGCAGCTACAGACGTGGTTAATCTCGTCACGCAGGGCTTTCAGCAGACAGAGGATATGTTTCGTGGACATAGCCTCAGGGCAATTATCATATTCAAGCGAAATGGTTCCGGCATGAGCCTTACGATGCCCCAGCGAATTACGATAAAGGCGGACAATCAGTTCACTTCCTGCCAGTAATGACAGCAGCACCTTCATTGCCTGATCGGACATCAAACCACGCAGTGCAATCTCAGGTAACAGACGCTGCAACTGTAAAGCATCGAGCTGGCCATAGAACGCAACGCCTTCTCCTCTGGAGTAATTCAGGCTTGTATCGATATCCATGTTGGCTGGCCAGCCGCGGGCTACGAGCGTGTTTCGGGTATGACGGTGCATAAAGCGGTAAGCAATGGTCATGATATTCTCCTCTTCTGAATGCGGCGACGTCTTCGCCGTGCCGACACGACAGCCCGACATCGAGCGGAAAATGCAGGGGCGACACCGGAGGCCGCAGCGCAGATAAACAGCGATGACGGTCTGGACGGTTCTCCCGCGAATATTGAGCGGGAGAACGACGGGAAGAACGGCATGAAGCATTAAATCACTGCGACCGGGCGAGGATGGCGGCGGAGCGAACCCTTGCATTTGCAGCGTTCGGGCTAAAGTGAAGGCACGGCGCTCACATCCGCCGCGCCAGCGCGGCATAAAAAGCGGAGTTAACGACATCCTCTTTCGCTGTGAATTGTCACCGGTTGCCGGGGACGCTCCCCCGGCCGTTCTCAGGCTACCAGCGCGTCTTTCAGTGCGTAGACGTCATTCCTTGCTTCCTTTACGGAATCGGATTCAGGCCGCCCGGCCTCCCAGGCCATTCCGGCGCGATGCTCCAGCTCACACTCATAGTCGCGCAGGACGCGTGCAAGTAAAGCTGCGGGTACACTCACCTGACGGTTTGCCGCTTCCCGCTGATGGGTCAGGAGATCGCTGACAGTCAGATTATTTACCCCCTCCTGGCGGTATTGCGTCATTTTCATTTCACCAAGCGCCTTCATCACCGCCCGGATTTCAGCCTCGTCCGGTTCTGGCTGGGTTTCACGGCAGGCCACGCTAATCCCCTCTTCCGTCCAGACCAGCAGGACCAGGGGTTCGTCAGACGTGAACATGGTTTCAAGCTGTACACAAAGTTCTTTGCGGGTTCCGTACATTTTTTTATCTCTTTCGTAAGTGGTTACAGGCCGGGCATCAGCCCGGCAGGGTCAGTCAGCCCTGAAAGGTTTCGTCCAGCACCAGGGCTTCGCGGTAGGCTTCCAGAAGCAGGGTGTTGATCCGGCGCAGGGTCTGGGCGGCCATACGTTCAGCCAGCGTTGCCGCGTCGTGCCGGTGCTGAGATTCGAGGCGGTTCAGCAGCATCCGCACGTCACACATGGCATTGCTGAGCTCGGCCACGTCCGCGCGCAGGGATTCAAGGCCCGGGTAGTTCATGCCGCCTCCGGATAATCAGGGTAAAACGTACCGTCATTGGCCGCCGGCATCCTTCTCGCCCGTTCAACCTGTGCCAGACGGCGAACGCCGGCGGCGTGGTACTGCTCAAGCATCTCGATCCCGATATAGCGGCGGCTGGCTTCGGCGGCGGCCACGCAGGTGGAGCCGCTACCGGCGAACGGGTCAAGGACAATGGCCCCCGGACGCGTGAGCGATTCAATCAGTGGCCGCAGGCTCTGCACCGGCTTCTCCGTCGGATGGTGTCTGTTGCCCGTGTATTTCCAGGGGATCACGTCCGGGATGGGGCGGTCCGGGGTTTGCGGTCGCCCCTTCGCGAGCAGGTAAGCGTTCTCATGGGTGTAGCCCACGAACGTTGATTTGGAGGCATAACTCTTCGCAAAAACGATATGGCCAACAACGCGGAACCCGGCCGATTTCCACGCATTGAGAAACAGATCTGCGCGGTTCCATGCGTAAAAGCTCACCATCAGACTGTCGTTTTTGAGTACGCGGTACATTTCGTGGCACGCTGGCTGAAGCCATTCCGACGAATTGTCCCCGGCCAGAGTGCGACCGGTACGGTCCTTAAAGCCAACCAGATACGGGGGATCGGTAAGAATAAAATCAACGGCACGTGCCGGAAAACGGGACATCACCTGCACGCAGTCACCCAGGATATAACGGGACATAGACACACTCCTCTCTGATATGCGGCACCCTGTTGCGCCGTGCCGCCACAAAAACCCGGCTCTGAGCGGAGGGCGCAGGGGCGACGCCGCAAGCCGCAGCGCAAGCCTTTCACGGGCTGAATGCACCGTGAAAGGTGCGAACGGGTGAGGACGGAGACAACGTGAACCCTTGCGACCGCAGCGGCCGGGTTAGCGTGAAGGCACGGCGTTGAACACGCCGCCGGCTGGCGGCAGAAAGGCGGAGGGCACCGACATCCTTTGGTACTGATTCTGGTAGCTGAAGTAGCCTCCCGTGTATGACAGAATGACCATAAGTGCGTGTCAGTACACCACTTTGTAGGATCATAAGCCTGGTATGTTTTGGGACGCCTCCGGTCGGTGGCGTCCTTTTTTCCGTTAGCCCCCCTTTACGTGGTCGATAGCGAACTGCAATGTGTCCCAGTTAAAACCGATGCAGGCATCATGGCTGTGGTAACAGACACGCATGGCTTCAGCAATCTCCCCCTCTGTCAGGCTGTCATTGAGGGACATAAAGTCATCAGCCAGCCAGAACGTTCCCATACACAGCGCATCCTGCGGATACTGCTGTAGCCGTGCGATGTGATCTGCCACGGTTACTCCCTCGCGGCAGGCAGATAGCGACGGCAGCACACGATCGGCAATGTCATTCCAGTTCCACTCTTCGTCCTCCGGAACTGCCTCTTGAATAGTGCCGGTTTCCACACCCGGCATCAGGGAAAGCTGCTCCAGCACCTCCCCCAGGTAAAGTCGTTCTCCGCAGGCATCCTCACTCCACAGATAATGGTTGTTGATATACACGGCAAACTCGCCGTTGTTGAGTTCAATACAGGTCAGTCTGAACATGGCTGTGTCCTAAGCATCCGGCACCCAGTTGCACCGTGCCGACACGACAGCCCGACTTCGAGCGGAAGATGCAGGGGCGACACCGGAGGCCGCAGCGCAGATAAACAGCGATGACGTTCTGGACGGTTCTCCCGCGAATATTGAGCGGGAGAACGACGGGAAGAATGGCATCAGGCGTAAAAATCTGCGACCGGGCGAGGATGGCGGCGGAGCGAACCCTTGCATCTGAAGCGATCGGGCTAAAGTAAAGGCACGGCGGGGAACTTCTTTAGGCAACATAGAGTTAAAAAATGGGCAAAGCAAAAACTTGAAAGTACACTCAATAAAGTAATAATACTGTATATAAATACAGTTCGGAGGTGCCTATGTTTGAATTATTGCGTGTCGATTGCGAGCCGGAAATTATCCCAATCCCTCTTTATAGCGAGGGATGCCCGGCGGGGTTCCCGTCCCCGGCGCAGGACTATGTCGAAGCCGAACTTGACCTCAACGATTACTGTATATCCCGACCCAGTTCGACATATTTTGTGCGAGCTATTGGTAATTCCATGACTGATATTGGGCTACATTCTGGCGATCTGATGATTGTTGATAAAGCCGAAAATGCACACCACGGCGATATCGTTATAGCTGAGATTGAAGGTGAATTTACTGTTAAGAGATTATTGTTGAAACCGAGACCAGGGTTACAGGCAATGAATCCAGCCTACCCTACTCTATGGCCAGAACCTGAGCAGCTACAAATTTTCGGTGTCGTAACTGCCTTTGTACATAAAACCCGGGGACATGACTGATGTTCGCCCTGGCAGATGTGAACAGCTTCTATGCGAGTTGTGAGAAGGTCTTTCGTCCTGACTTACGTGATAAACCGGTGGTCGTTCTTAGCAATAATGATGGTTGTGTAATAGCCAGATCGAAGGAAGCGAAACAGCTTGGGATCAAAATGGGGATTCCCTGGTTCCAGCTGAAGACAATGCAGTTCCCGGAGAAAGTGCTTACGTTTTCCAGCAATTATGAGCTTTACGCGAGTCTGAGCAACCGGGTCATGGCACATCTGGAAGAACTGGCGCCCCGCGTAGAGCAGTACAGCATCGACGAGATGTTCCTGGACATTCGCGGCATCGATGGCTGTACCGACTTTGAAGATTTCGGCCGGCAGCTGCGCGAGCACGTCCTAAGAGGAACCGGACTGACAATTGGCGTTGGGATGGGGCCAACAAAAACTTTAGCAAAATCAGCGCAATGGGCTTCAAAAGAGTGGCCGCAATTTGGGGGCGTGCTGGCCCTGACTACTGACAATCTTCGTAGGACGGAGAAACTGCTCTCACTGCAGCCAGTAGAGGAAATCTGGGGGGTTGGTCGCCGCATAGGCAAAAAGCTGAATACATACGGCGTGACGACTGCGCTACAGCTGGCGCGCATGAATCCTGCCTTTGTACGCAAAAACTTTACCGTAGTGCTGGAGCGAACCGTACGCGAGCTGAACGGTGAGGCCTGTATATCTCTTGAAGATGTACCGCCCGCGAAGCAGCAGATTGTCTGCAGCCGATCATTCGGGGAGCGCATCACCACTTACGAAGCGTTGCGGCAGGCTATCTGCCAGTATGCCGAACGCGCGGCTGAAAAACTGCGGGGAGAGCATCAGTTCTGCCGGCACATATCGGTCTTTATCAAAACCTCCCCTTTCGCAGTCAACGAAGCGTATTACAGCAACGTGGCCAGTGAAAAACTTCTTGTGCCTACCCGTGACACCCGGGACATCATTAACGCCTCAGTAAAGGCCCTGGATCGTATCTGGATCGACGGGCATAGATATGCAAAGGCTGGCGTAATGCTGAATGACTTCACCCCTACGGGAGTAGCACAGTTAAATCTTTTCGATGACGTTAAGCCGCAGGAACGAAGCGAGGAGCTTATGAAAGCCCTGGATGGCATAAACCATTCAGGGCTCGGGAGGGTATGGTTTGCTGGCCGCGGAATTGCACCAGAATGGCAAATGAAAAGAGAGATGCTTTCTCCGGCATACACGACCAGGTGGTCCGATATCCCCAAAGCCTCAATTTGAGTATCAGAAGAGGCCTTTCATTTTGACCCGGGCCTCTTCCAGTCGACGCTGCTCATCATCTTCAGCAATTTCAGGCTTGATTGCAGAATCAAAATTTCCTGCGCCCAGTTCTGCAAGCACATCACGGATATTGGCCTGGGATGGCTTCCATCCCGTTGTCTGACTGATTAAACCTACCAGGCTATCCGCCGTGAAACTCTTATCCAACAACAGCGCAAGTAAGCCAGGAAGCCGCGGGTCGAGGTGGTGAAGTGCTAAGCCGGAAATAAGCGCTCTCCTATATAAATCTCCTCTATCGTTCCGTGGGACAGAATCAATAATGTCTAAAGACACATTGTCCGCCACCTGGTCCGGATGAAGATAAACAGTAAACTTCTTCCGTTCCTCGCTCACAGTCCTATTCCCCTTTAAATGCAGCGATGGCTTCTACGAGTGATGTTTGCGGTGAATCCATCATGACAACCTTCGAGCCCAGATGTTGCCATGCTGCTTTAACAGCATCCTCGATCAGTGGCGCACCGCCACCAACAATATAAACGCGGTTAACGTCCCTAAACCCAGCCAAGTCATCGACAACCTGGGCACCCAGTGTAGCGATCGCGCTATCGATGGTATCCAACACCAGTGCCGTCTTGCTTTCGTCGTTGATAACCTGCCGGACGAAGTCAGCGTTTGTACGCTGTTTGATAAGTTCATCGGCGACCATAGCACTCGTGTTGCTGGAAGCCATTTTTAACGCCGTGAGTGCAGCGTTCGTTACCAGCGATACGCCGATATCAGAATTTCCGTGTATCGCGCTGACAGAGTCGAACTGGCCAACGATAACGCCAACGTCGAGAGTTGTACCTCCGAGGTCAATCACCAGAGACTTTTCGAACTGCCCTACATTGTCTTTCACCAGACGTTCAAATACGGCAGGCAAGGATTCTGGCATGACTTCGACGTGCTCGATGGTAAACACCTCGCCTTTGTTCAACTTGACTGGACGCATCAGGTTGTCGATTTTCCTCTGAATATTCAGCTCATTCTTCTGACAATCCCTTGTGTAGAACTCACTGATAGGCAAAGTAACAGTCAGTGAGACAGGCTGAGGTTTCAGCCCGCTGTTCAGAAGTGCATGGTGAACCGCCAGAACGTTTACATCGGTATATTGATACTCAATATGAGTAGTAAGAATGGATTCATTGCTGACTTCGTCATAGGTGTATTTTTTACCTTCAAGCTCATAGTTGAAGGTCTGACGTACGCCCATACCTTCCACCTTCCAACCCTGACGAAAAGAGTTAGATGACAATGACTTATAAAGTTTCTTATTGTGGAGCCATGCAAGTTTTACAGTTGTAGAACCATCATCACAATACACTTTCATCCTGAACCCCTTAATACTCAAATTGAGAAAAATGATTGAACTTAAGTGCCTAAGCACTCAGATTGAGTATTAAATCATAAGTATGAAATATTAAAACACAAGTAATATTTATGATTTATTAAAAAATAAATCATATCTCACACTTCATACTTCATATTTTTGATTACAGTTGTTGACTATAACTACGTATGTGACAAAATAAATCATACTTCACACATCATATTTATGAGGCAGAAATGATTACTGTCGTAGGTGGAAACAAAGGCGGTTCAGGTAAAACTACAACGGCATCAAACTTAGCAATAGCTCTAGCCCATGAGGGCCAAGACGTATGCCTGTTAAATGGAGACTTACAACGGACGGCCGCTAAGCACCATGCTGAGCGTGAAGCATCGGGGATAGAGCCAACTTTCACGCTCATCGAAAAATTCGATAATCTGACACAAACCCTTCGAGCATTAGACGAAAAGTATGATCATGTAATCGTGGATGTGGCAGGCAGAAACTCAAGAGAGTTCATTACTAGTGGAGTAGTCGCACATCAGATCATTGCACCATTACAATGCTCACAGCCCGACCTTGATACATTGACGGAACTTGCTCAGCAGATTGAAGCTATGCGTGATCTCAACCCTGAACTGAAGGTCTATTGCTTACAAAGCATGGCCACAACAAACCCAGTGCTAAGAGGAAATGAGCGGAAGGAGTTTCTGGAATACCTTGAAGAGTTTCCAACTATTGAAACGCTGCAAACAGTAATCTGTTTCCGCAAGGTCTATCGAGATTGCATGAGCAATGGAACGGGTGTCGTAGAAACGAATAATGAAGCGGCTAAAGCAGAAATTATGCAGCTAATGAAAGAGGTATTCGCATAATGGTTAAAAAGCCGAGCCAGCAAGCGACAAGCAGAACAGGTGTCACAGCAGAACAAGCTGAAGCCCTCGCGCAGCGCCTTGCCGATAAACCCTACGGAGCACCAGAAAAACCGGAACCTGAAAAACAGTGCCGCACGACAATCTCATTAGGGGAGTCTATGTTAGTGAAGGTCGAAGATATAGCACTGCGGAACAAGCGTAACGGGAAAGATCCTAAAAACGTCAGTGCAATAGTCAGAGAAGCCCTTGAACTTTACTTTCAGAAAACTGGCGAGTAAGAACGATATTACATCATAAGTATGATGTGTGAAGTATGACTTAGGCCGCATTAGCGGCCTTTCCAATATCATGCAGGTCCTCATAGCTTACAGAGAAGTTAAATGGTTCCTTTAAGTAATGACACAGCTTCAGTCTCCGGCATCTGGAACTGCACGCGGTGACGCGCCGCCACATCCAGCGCAAACACTTTCGTGTACACCTCCGTCGAGCTGATGCTCTTATGCCCCATTAAACTCTGAAGCACCTTGAGAGGAATACCGGCATACAGCATGTGCATGGCATAGCTGTGGCGGAATGTGTGCGGTGTCACCGGCACGGAGAACGTCACCCCGTCAGCCGCTGCTGCTTCAACCGCTTCGCTGAGCCAGGTGCGGACCGTCCGGTCGGTAATTTCCCAGATGCGCGCCTTCTCGGTTCTGCCGCTTCGCTTGTTACGTCGTTCAAGAGGTATTTTCAGCGTGGCCACCATCATTTCCAGCTGGCTGACATAGCTCGCATCGGAAAGCGGTACCAGCCGGTGAGCCTGACTGCCGGCGGGTGCCCGGCCTGCCGTTCTGGCGGCTTTTTCAGTCCTTTGTTTGAGTGTGGCCAGCTGCACGAAAGGGTAGGGTGGCACCAGGGAAAAATCACTCCGGGTCAGCGCCAGCGCCTCGTTAATACGGGCGCCGGTGTTCCAGAGGGTGGCCAGCAGCATCTTGCGGTGCAGATCAGGCACATAGTGGAGCAGGGCGCTCACTTCCGGCGCCAGCAGATATTTCGGCAGTTCGTCCTGAACGAGGGCCATCTGGCGCAGGGCCAGTGCGGCAGGGTAGTCGATGGCCACCGGCAGCTGCGCGGCCGAAAATGAGACACCCTGGCCGGGTATTGCCGGCATCATTGCTTGTTGTCCCTGCCGGACAGGTATTGCTCTGTAAGTCGTGCCAGTGCTTTCTGCGCGTAATCTTCGCCCGGGAGCAGACTGATTTCACCCCGGCGTTCCATCCCGGCGCCGATGGCGCTCAGCGTCGTCATCACCGGCAGCAGCCGGCGCAGCTGCTGGGCATGTCCGCACGCTGTACGGATACGATCGGCAAACGCATCCTCATCGCGGGAATATGTCCCGGGCGCAGGACGTTCCCTGCCGTCCTTTTCAGACTGCAATTGCTGACACAGTTTCAGCAGGGAAATAATGTCATTGGCGGCTTCGTTTGCGCATGGTCCGTTCATATATCTTGGTATCACCCTAATTTCCTTACAAATCATAGTCAGGAACCTCACGAGCTTGTCGTGCTCTGGACTTTCGTTGTTTTCGCCACTCAGCCCATAAGACGTTCTGTACTGACCAGGGGCTGTTATTATCAAGGTGTGATGAAGGCATGGCATTAAGTCGCCTCAGTCGCCTGGCCAGTATCATGGCACGCAGACCCAGACGTGAATACTGATAACGGCGTTCTTTAAAGGTCATCTGCCAGTCGGGAGGATTATCATAGTCACTGACAATACTGATATAACGGCTGGCTTCTGGGATCAGCACTGACAGTTCACGAATACGGTAAAGAATCCTGCTGGGTAGTACCCGCCAGTCACCGTCAATATCCTCTGTTGAGAATGGCTCAGCGCTAATACCAGTACGTGTGTACCCTTTATCATCTTCAAACCCTTCATCATTAACCACCTCCGCGCATCCCTGGGCAAATCGTTCGAGGCGAAATACCAGCTGAGTGGAAATAAAATAAAGCTCAGATTCTCGCTTTGTCGCTGCTGCTTCCTTCTCCCGCTGGGTTATCAGCCGCTGCCCGTACCACACACCACCGAATGCAGCACCTGCAGATGAAACCGCCGTAATGATCTGCGGCCACAGGCTGGCGCTGTCCTTCACCACCTTCACGCCTTCGGTCGCGATAAACCAGTCAGCCATATTTGCTCCCTTACTGAAAAATCCCGCCGGTCATACTGACGCAGCGTCTTCACGGAACGGCTCAAAGGCCAGCAGGGCGTCAGCCCTGGAGGCCAGCTCGGTACAGTCCCCGCGCTGCGGGTCGATCTCTTCATCTATGGCCTCGTTATACCGCATGCGCAGCCGCCATCCCGTCACGGGAGGTGCGTTCTGTATGGCCAGCACCATCCCTTCCGGCGACAGCAGTTCGCGGAGGGTGTAGCAGGCGCCGATCCGGGTCGAGTCCCGCAGCCACATCACGGGGTACTCGCTGACCAGCTGGTCATACACGCATTCCGGCGTATGGAAGTAATTCCCGTCCGCCCTGCATAAATCACACATAATCCTTCCTTAACTGAGAATTCCGCCTGCAAGCCTTGTGAAGCCATCACCAGAACAGTAAACCATTCGTTTTAAAAATCTTATCGATGAGGCAGGCTTTCCACGGCGGACAGCTGTGTTCATACTGCGGCAGATGGTAATCACCGGTGAGCACCCAGAAATCAGGCTGGCCTGATTGTTCTGCCACCATTCTGCCGTTTCGTTTGAGAATTTTTGGAGATCGCCATTCCTGACGCCGGCGGGCTGTCTCGACTGGGCAGTCCTCATTAAGGCCAGAGTAAAGCCACAGCTCTTGATGGCCATATACATCCTCAAGCTCCCGGACCACATCGTAAAATGATCTAAATGTTGGTTTCCCCATACCTCGCCTCAAAAATAGTATCTGGTTCAATAGTCACTCAGAGTAATGATGACGCGAAGGATAATCACCTGTGCAGTCACTCACCTGAATATTCCCCTGCTTATTTTTCCTGTCGTGAATATCACCAGAATAATAATAAGCAGCCATATAACCACTCCATTAAATTACCGGATGGCCGTTCCGGTCAGATCCGATTTTCTGGCTATCCGCAACTTACCGGAAGTGTAACACGGTCAGAGAATAAGCGAAGCGCTCTTTTCGGCCCCTTCTTATCGGGTACAGGTGAGGGGAGATAACACAATATATAGAAGAAAAAGCAGCTGACGGAGTGGCATATCTTGTATTTTCGTGCCGCTGCGCGCCGGGGCGTTTCCGTAAGATCCGGAACAACCTTTTTTCGGATCTCAGGAGTGGAAGAGAACGATTATTGCAGAATAAGCACAAAAAACAGTGAATTGTTGTTATGAGTAGATTATTGCTATAAGTATCGCAATTTGAATTAATTATTAACAACAAAGCAATTTAACAGCGACCCCATCCGGGGTCACCTTAATTTTGCTCAGCGATGTTCAAACCGGGCCACCAGTGGACCAGTGATTTCCATCTCCATTTCCCAGAGCGTTGTCATCACGCCTTCAAGTGGATTGTCACTACTGCTGTAGAAGGTGTTAAAAAGGGTTCCATCCGGGTACCTGAACAGCCTGAGTTCACCGAAGGATTCCGCGCTGACCATAACCGAAAATTCCTGTTCGGAATTGAGGACAAGGTAAATAAGACAGTTATTGATCCTGAAGGGCAGAGTGCGGCTACCTCTGGCTGAAACATCAACCTGTATGCTAAACGCGTCATGCCTTTCCGGCTGATAAACCAGTTCCCTCAGTTCTTCGCTAAAGCGGGAACCATAGCTCACCAGTATGTAATACTGCTGATCGGCGGACCGTTGCGCGACTTTCATTAACAGTGTTTCGAGGTTTTTGACCTTCATCGTTAATTTAGCCTGTGATTGCCACAGTAAATTATGCAGTCTGTGGTAAATATTTGTCCTAACATCTGATACAGACGGAAAATCTCCGTAGAAATTACTATTAAGTTCTCTGGCAACATAATCTTTGGGAACACTCACAGGAATGTATCTCACCAGCCAGTTGCGATCGCATTCTGAATTTTGAGAAAAAGTGAAGTAGTTAAGCAGAGTATCTTCAGACAATACCCCAGGAAGTTCTTTTGTCAGACGAGTGTCGGTATTCCTGAGACGTTCAAGATCTACTTCGGCAGCAACGATATCTGCCACTTTGCTGCGACTGAAGACCTCAATGTATTTATCCAGAACGTCATTAAAGAAAACCACGTTCGTTGCATAATCCGCGTCTGAAATGATATAGCCTTCATAAGGGACTGAAGGATCACGTTTCAGCCGTTCAAGAACAGAAATTATTCTCACTTTACTGAAATAGGAAAACAACCCTCCCGCAAGGGCGTCATTAGCACGCTGCGTAACCTGCTCAGCAGGTCTGGCGAGCTTTATAGCCAGCAAGGAAAATGCTCCGTAGAGGCTCCCTAAATCCTCATGTACTCCTGTATACGTACGCCCCGGAATGTAAGGCCTTTCATTATATGAGTTCATAACCTCAATGGTTTCTGATAGCCCGCTGTACCAGTTTGTATTCGCATGAAGATTACAGTGCTCAATTCTCAGTATCATATCAATGATATCGACAGAACGTCTGAACGCAGGTGTCAGCGTATCATGAGTGTCTCTTTCTTCATATAATTCAGACGTAATGATATGGTTAACAAGATCAGCTAAATCTATCTTTTCTTGGGGTTCAAAATGCGCAATGAGATAACCTGCCATTAACAGGCGTAAATCAGACAAGGCATTTGCAAACATAATGGATAAGGCCGCATCTTTTTTATATGGACGCCCCCTGAGTAACATTGCCCACTGCGAGTCTGTTTCATCCAGAGACAGATAATCCGGAGTCAGGAAGAAACTGTGCCAGTGGTACTCTTCCTCCCAGTGCCGTGGAAACCGGCTCTGGTTAAACCAGAGACAGAGAACGTCGTGAGCATATCGTACGGAAGAAGCATTATCTGCAACCACTGACGGAATAAGCAGCCTGGCGGTGTTATGCAGATGATACATCAGGCGCCCAGTAGAATCTTCGCTCCCTGGTTTGCCAATGATCGAGCTCATACTCCAGCCCTCCCACAGGCCAATAAAATGGCGTACAAGTTCTTGATGAGTTTGCTCCTGGCTGGCCGAGAGGGTGACACCCTGTCCTGCTTTCCACTCGTTTAACACATGCCATACTCTGAAAAGCGAGAGTAAAAATTGTCTGAAATCGGTAAAATGAGTGCTCTGTGTTTTTCTGTACACATGCAATGGAATGGCCATCGATTCACGGAAATATTCGCCTGAATATTCCGTTGATTTTACGGATTCACGAAAAAACTTTCTCAATTCATAATGGAATGAATCGCTGAAAGTATGGCTAAAACCTGATTCTTTTACTTCATCCAGATAATTTTTATCAACCCCGTAGTTATAACTTCTTTTGATAGAGGTATAGGTATCTGTTAATCGTTCAATCCCTGTTCTGAAGACGCTAATATTTTTATCGTTAAGCGCATCGTAAGCCTCACCAAAGAAATCAAAAGTAATATCATCCAGATCCCTTTTGTTCTTAGGGCGCCCTGTTACAATACAACGGCTAAATAACCACCGCCACAATCCTGAAACAGGCTTGACATTTCTCGATGACAATAAAGTTAGTTCACCAGAACGAACACCAAAGGAGGGCAAAATGATAATTTCCGCATCCTGCCCATCTACCGCCTCTAGCCTTCTTAGCAGAAATAAAAGTGGCCTTATATAAATATCTATAACAACATCACCTTTACTGATATTAGATTTGACATGAAGCATGTCGTCTTTCTCTGAGATTGAGTAAGGCAGTATTTTAATATTACCGAGGTAATCCTCACCTATATTTACCCCCGGATATCGGAGCCAAGCAAGAATATATGCTTTTTGAATATAGTCATCCACTATCTGAGACAAAAAAAACTTATTCATTAGTCGATCGCGCTTGCTCTCATCCAGGACATTCAGACTCGAGACGAAGAACCAGATAGACAGAGTAATATTGAAAAGCATCCACACAAAAGCTGTTACGGCGAAAGAAGTATTAAGATATCCGTCACCTATAGATAACGTCATACCGCCCAACACGATAAATGCAGCCAGTAAAAGACCACTCAGGCCCGCAAACATATATCCGGAATGAAGTTGATACGCGGACTGAATATGGATCCTTGCTGATTTCTTTTGAAACAAAACACTTATAAGCCCCACAACCAGCGGAAAAACAATACCGATTATAGTCAACTGGCTACCCAGTAAATTAGACATCCAGTCTGAAAGCTTGGTAATGCCCTTAAAATGCTGCACAGCGAAAGGTTGCAATACAGGGCGAAAATATTCGACCACGCCAACAGCCCCGAAGGCTGCGGACCATAGAATTAGCATAGCCCGGACGTAATGGGTGGAGCAGGAAACAAGTATTCTCTCCACCGGGTTCCAGCGTAGTTTTTTGTAATCCCGGTTCGACTTCAGGCTCCGTCGGAGTTCAGCTCTCACCTGCCATGAGAGACTTTTTAGAAGTTTTCCAAACATAGATATTCTGCGTGTTCCATAAGAAATTTTATGAATAATAAGCGGTAGTGACCTTTTTTTCTCTGGAAAATGTCACCCGATGCCCTTCGTGCAAAGTTCGTCTCCCTGTTATCCGATTTAGCCAGAAACCGGATCTGCGCGGCGGGAAACACGCAAAGGATATGATAATTGAATCACTCACATAAAATCATACTAAGTGTGATATTTATCATTATTCATGAAATCACTTCTGATATGATATTAACTTAATATCAAATGAATCATACGTGATATGATTTTATCGCAATCTGTTACTCATTATTCCAGGAGCGCAGCATGTCCAGTACCGGGCCGACACTGAATCTCACCTATGACGAATTGCTTGACGAAATCAAAAGCATCCTTCGCGTGCTCAGCCGGCACAGCAGTTCTTCCCGGGATGACTCTTCCACCACGGCTGCCTTTGACAGGGGGAGTTGCAGCGGCGCCATTGCGCTCTGGTATTCACTGGCATTATCAATGAGGGCGCCGGGGCGCGACTGTGAGGAGGATCGCAGACAGCTTCGGCTTCTGGCCGGACTGATCCTCGAAAACCAGGAGCCGCCTGCCGATGGCCGCTGAGAAACACCGCCGCCCATCGCCGCTACAGCGGCGGGTGCTGATTGTGCTGGCCGCCCTCGGTGCGAAACGTCCGGGACCGGTGGCCACGCGGGATATTGAGCGGGTGCTGGAGCAGGGCGGGGACGCCCCGGTGTACGGGCCGAATCTCCGCGCCTCCTGCCGGCGCATGGAAGCTGCGGGCTGGCTGCGCACCCTGCGAGCCCCGAACCTGCAGCTGGCCGTCGAGCTGACGGACGCCGGCCGTGCGCTGGCCGCCCCGCTTCTCGCTGACGAACAGGCGCGCGTCCTGGCGGAGCAGCGCGCGACAACGGTCCGGGTTCTGCCCCTGATCCCGCCCGGCCAGGCAGACGAGGCTCACGACCGGCCGGTGGAGCTGGACGGCATCTGGCACCTGGCGTGCCGGGGCGACTACGTCATCCGCCTCGACGGGACCACCTGTCTCCAGCTGTGGAACACGGCCGGGCAGGTGACGCGTATGACGGGCGATCCCCTTCAGGTGGCGCAGTGGCTCCAGGCCTGCCACGGGGCGGGTATTGCGGTCCGGATGCAGATCAATGAGAGCACCACGCCGGAGGCGGGCACGCTGATCGGTACCGAGCCGGAAGACCTGACCGGCACCTGGTACCGCCAGCTGGACGTCGCGCTTCAGGCACAGGGGATCACCGGTCTGACTGAGGATATTCGCCTTGCCGTGGTGAGCCCTGAGGAAGCCCTCCGGTCGCTGCCGGCACCGGCGCGGCTGCTGCACGTTCTGCGCGAAAGCCCGGAGGCGTTCCCGCTCACGGCTGCCGGGTATGAAGAAGATTCCGGCGCCGCTCTGGACACCCTGCTGGCCAGGGCCGGATTCACGTCGGGACAGGCACAGGAGCTGCGGCTGCACCGCATCCGCTGGGCTCAGATGAGTCAGGAAGACGCTGACCGGCGCGAACTGAACAGCCTGCTGGATGAGCTGGAACGGCGACAGCTGTACTGCAACCGCGAACAACTGACGGAGATTGTGTTTTCGCCGGTCCGTAAACCCGGCGAGCGCTGGACTGACCGTCTGCAGTGGCTCCTGATGACGGACGGATTCGGGTTCCGGAGTCCGCTCTCCCGTGACGCAGGCTCCAGGGCGCTGACGATCCTGGCCGGTTACACGGGGCAGGAGGTGGCGGACCATCTGGCCACGGTTATCGTCTGGAACGATGACAGCGCGGGGATGCCGTCATGAGCACAGGCAACGTCAATCTCATCGTCACCTGCACGCGCCGCAAAACCATAACAGCCGGTCAAACCGTCTTTCCATATGAACACGACGCCGGAAATGCTTATGAAGTCTGGCTGGAAAGGCTGGCCAGGGCGCGGAACGACGGCGCTGCCATAACAGCAGGTGAACTGTATACGGGCCAGCACTGGAGCAGGGCTGCTGCGGCTGCAAAACGTACCGGCGCAGAGCTGTGGGTGATTTCAGCGGGTCTGGGGCTGCTGCACGTATCAGACCCGGTGGTCCCTTATGAGGCAACGTTCTCCTCGATGCCGTTTAGTCACAGCAGACTATGGGAAAGCCTGACAGCTTGCCCGCCTGCTGAACGACGGTATGCTTCCCTGAGGACGCTGATGCAGTCGAGGCCTGACGATCGGTTTGTGGTGGCCGCCTCTCCGGTGTACCTGCGTGCCGTCGATTCAGATCTGTATGCAGGAAGGGAGGCGCTCTGTACCCCGGAACAGCTTGTTGTGGTGACGTCAAAAGGTTACCAGGGAATCCTGAAGGGCAGCGTCATTTATATCAGTGCAGACATGATAAATGCGCTCAACACGAATATGACTGGCCTCAATATCAGCTATGCCACTCAGTTACTTGTTAACGACGTATGTAAATAAGCATCCAGGCAAGACGTAAGACAAACACTCACGACTTATTTTTGGTATACGTAGCTGAGAAACGATATCATAAGATATCAGGGAAATATTGCGTGCTCTGCTTCCCGATAGACTGACCACAATCTTAATAACCATAAATATGTAAATGTAAGGTGCCATTATAAAATGGATTTAGTTTTAGATAATCATACTAAAAGCTATGCAGTACAAAATTACCGGCAAGACATAGACGGTCTCCGCGCTGCCGCTGTCCTGCTTGTTATATTATTCCATGCAGGATTATCGTACTTCCCTTCGGGCTTTATTGGTGTTGATATATTTTTCACCATATCAGGATTCCTGATTACCGGAAAAGTCATCAGTGAAATTGAAAGAGGAACATTCTCACTAACTAATTTTATAAAAGGCAGATTATGGCGATTGCAGCCTGCACTGCTGGTGACAATTCTCGGCGCCATCATTGTAGCGACATACTGCTACATTCCTGACGATTACACCGCATTCGCAAAAAGTGCCAAATACACCACTCTTTTCTTATCAAACCAGTATTTTGATAAGCTTAGTGCAGCATACGCATCTCCTGACTCTGATTACTTCCTGCTTTTGCATACATGGTCTTTAGCAATTGAATGGCAGTGGTATTTTTTCTTTGCGCTTTTCGCGACCATTTTGACACTGCTTGTCAGTAAATTTAAAAGAAAATTTGCGTATAAACCGTTCCTTTATGGCTGGTTGTTACTTACCTTAACTGCAACAATAATTGTTATTCTTATCAGCCTGTACTCGTCCAGTCAGCATTACTACTCATTAAATATGCGCGCTTTTGAGTTTCTGATTGGTGGAAGCGTAGCTTTATTAAAGGACAGAATTCAGATAACCAACAGATGGATAACTAATCCTCTGGCAGTAGTAGCTATCGCTGTACTTATCTGTACTTCAGGTTTAAGCATACCAGTTGAGGCATATCCAAATAGCTGGACACTGCTTGTTTGCCTTGCCTCAGCAATATTACTGATAAACCAGAACACATTCGTAAATCGAACTTTACAATTAGCACCGATAAACTACACAGGTAAAATTTCTTATTCTCTGTACCTCTGGCACTGGCCCATATTTGCAGCGTTCAATTATCTTGAGATCACTCTGTCCGGCAAGACACTGTGCATTGCGCTGGTGATAACTGCAGGACTGGCAGTGCTTACCTATCACGGTATTGAAGAGCGCTTCCGCCGGGTTAAGCTGTCATTTGCAAAGAGTATGATCCTGCTTGTATTGCTCCCCCTTACGGTCTGCACGGGCCTTTACACATTAACCGTGAAAACGAATGGTTTGCCACAGCGCTTCAGCGATGAATACAATCACTCGTTACAGCTGTTGAATTCCGCTTCCGAGAATGCCGCATCGAGGGATGGCTGCCTTAGTGGAAGCCAGGACCTTACGGACTGTCAGTTCGGCGACCATGAAGGTTCGAAGAAAGCCTTTCTGATTGGCGATTCAAATGCTAACCATTTCTGGGGTTTTTATGATGTCTTGGCTAAGAATGCTGGCATAAAAATGTACTCCCTCACCACGTCTTCGTGCCTGGCATTACCGGGAATTTATCAGTATGACTGGTGGAAATATAAAGGCGTCAAATATGAAGAATGTCATGATAACGCTGAGAAATATTATGATAATATAAAATCAAATCACTATGACTATGTTATTTTAGGGCATGTGTGGTCAAATTATTTTTCTGCCCAGTTAATCACTAAAGATGAGGATGAGCGAAGTGAGGCACTCTCAGCCAGTCGATACGAAATGGCGTTACGTACAGCCATACGTACTATCATAGATTCTGGTTCAAAGCCAATAATCATGTTCACCATTGCGAACATGCCACGCAACTATCAAAACTGTATAAATCAGCATGTTATTCATCGACGCCCATTTGACATCAATGAATGTGATATGCAAAACCCGGCAAATACCAACGGGGAAAAAGTCACGCAACTGATGAGTAAAATGAAGGCTGAGTTCCCAACGCTGACCTTTATTGATCCTAAATCAATACAGTGCATTAGTGGTAAATGCATTACAAATATTGATGGCGTAACTGTCTATCGTGACGTGGGACATCTTACCGACTATGCTTCCTATAAATTCGGTCAGCTGTACCTAAATGAATTTGGTAATCCATTAAAGTGAATATGGTGTACTTATAATATCTGATGGTAACTTAAAGGGCACATTGTGCCCTTTTTAACGCACCAGTCCTTCTCTATAAGACACATCCACTATTCACGTCATCGAGATATACTTTGCCGTCTCAAAATGAGACACTCAATATATAAAAAAACCAGAGATATAGACATGTTTCGGACACTGTACATAATTAGTTTGCTCATCGTGACTTATCCGGTAAGTGCGGATATTAACGGCAGGATTGTTCGTGTGCTCGACGGGGATACCGTTGAGATTCTTGGTGAGGGGAACCAGCTGAAGCGTGTTCGTCTTGCCGGTATCGATGCGCCTGAAAAGAACCAACCCTTTGGCCAGCGTTCCAGACAGGAACTCTCATCGATGGTGACACAGCGCATCGTTACCGTCACTGGCGAGGATGAGGATCGTTACGGCCGGCTGCTTGGCACGGTGTGGCTTGGCGCGAAGGATGTGAATGCCGAACAGATCCGTAAGGGACTGGCCTGGGCATATCGGTATCACGGAAAACCTGTCCGGAGCGACTACGCAACACTGGAAGACGAAGCCCGTCGTCAGGCTACAGGTCTCTGGTCAGTCCCTGGACAGACAGAACCCTGGCGCTGGCGAAGCAAGCATCACGAGAGAGGTTCAATTAGCGACGCCCCCTGATTCCGCACGTTGCCGACCGCAGGGGAAACTGGATGCCAGGTGAATGCCTCAGCAGGCACCGCCCCCTGTTTGGCCGTCCTGCCCGCCTCGTCACCACTGAGACTTTCGCGTAGCCATTCGCGCGCGGCATCCGGCGTCAGCACCAGAGGACGACGATCGTGGATATCGATAAGCCCCTTGTCCGCTGCTGCCGTGACAATAACAAAGCCTTCCCCGTCATCCCTCAGACCAAACGGTCGTGCGCCAATGGCAGCCATGAATACGGGCTGACCGTCCCTGCGGTAAATGAAATACGGCTGTTTTTTGTTCCTCTGACGTACCCATTCATACCACCCGTCAGCAAACACAACGGCGCGGCAGCGTTCCCACAGCGGACGAAACATACGTCCCTCAGCTGCGGTTTCAACACGGGCATTAATCAGGGGCGCTTTGTGCCACCACTCTGGGGAATACCCCCACAGAACAGGTTCGAGCTGCAGCTGATCATTGCTTTCACTGAGCAACAGTACCCGGGTCCCCGGCGCCACGTTGTAGCGTCCGATAGGCTCCGGTACTGCAGAAAACCCGGCATCAACCTCACCGGCCAGATAAGCCAGGTATTCAGCGCGGGTCTGTGACTGAGAAAAACGTCCACACATAAGCGTTTCCTGCCGTTAAAGGGTAAGTATAGGAAAAATGGGAAGCATGGATTGTTTAACGGCAACGGCACAACGATCCGGACAGGGAAGGCAAAAGCAGGAAGGAACGGGACGTCTAAATAGTGTATTCTTTTTATCAGGTTAAAGGAGACGTGAATGACAGAGAACAACCAGGAACTTATCGCGGCAGGATTTACCAGTAAGGAAATAGCGAGAATCAAACGTCACCAGGCGACGGGGGACTCGCTGGAAAAGGTGCTGAAGGATCTGGCCGGCTATTTCCTGTCGGTAGCCTGGATCTCCGGCGGGATGGTCATCATCACCCTGCTCACCGCGATTTTTGGCAGCGCCAGCCATGTTATCTCCTGCGTGGTTGCCGTCGTCTTTCTGCTGATTGTGTTGCTTCTGGTGATGCCGGTCAGACTTGGCTATAAATCATGGAAGCTGATGAGATCACATATCAGCGACTCCGGTCATCACGGGTAAGGAGTTCCAGTACCACCTTTGCACTGACCCCCCATCCCAGAACCTTCATCGTCAGTTTGCCCGGAGACATGGTTTCCACCTTGCGGTAATAGTCTCCGGGAAGATAACGGAAAAGACGCCAGGCCTCAGCTTTCCCGGTCAGACCAAACACACCATAAACGCTGGCTGCAAGCGTGGTTGCATTAAAAATCCCCAGCCCGACATCGCGGCTGAAACCCATAAACTCCGCTACGGACATGGCGCCGTCCGCCAGGATCCCCTCTGAAGCAGGTTCATTCAGGAGCTGACGGGCTGCTTCCCGTGATACCGTATTAAGGGCATCACCGACCAGAACGGCACCGGCAAGCATTCCAGCTGGTGTCATGGTGGCGATCATAACACCGCCAAACACAGCCTGTACGCCGGCCAGAACGACCTTAATGCCGGATATGAAGTATCCGACAATTTTATTCTGCTCTGTTACGTACTGTATTTCAGCGTAGATCCGGGCATAACCGGTTTTCAGCATACGCGACTGTTCAAGTAGAAACTCATTTTCAGCCCTGAGGTTCTTCAGGCAGGAAATGCACTCTTCATCATTTCTTGCTCTCCTTGCCGCGTCAAACTGTTGCATGACAACCTGTCTGATTTCATCCACAAATTTCAGACGGGTCAGTGAATCACTGAGGTGCATGGCCGCGACGGTATTTGCGGTATTAACAAGCTTTCGGGCTTCCAGATTGATCATTGTATCAGCCCACTGGCGCCGGCTCTGACCGGGAAAAAGCGCGATATCCATTACATATTCCTTATCTGTCGTCAGGACGAGAAGTCATTAGCCTGCCTGCCTCAAATATTGCAGCTGCACGCCAGGACTTCACGTCTTCAGTTTTCTTACCGTCAACATACCAGTAGAGCCCGTCGGTACTTATTCGCTCAAAAAGAAAAGACATATCCCACACGTGTTCAGGGATTAACGTTCCTTCACCCGCCAGAATACCGGCCGTGATGGAGTGATTACCTCCCCGAACAAAACCAATGCGCCAGGGCAGCCAGAGTTCAACATAATGGTTAGTACGATCCTGCTGCCATACTCTTCCTTTTGCCGTACCAATCCGGGACACATTATCGATATAACGGGAAAGACTCCACGGCCAGGGAAGAACCATATCGGAGGCCAGAGAAAGCGGGTAATCTTCTGGATTAACTTCTCCCGCCTTCATACTGCTATAGTCCTGAACCTCTGTGATGGCATTAAAGAAAAATTCCCCGGGTGTCAAATCCGGACGGGCATCGGTTCCTTCTTCTGCCACCGCGAGCAGGAAATCACTCTGCAAAGGGCGGACCATAGCGCGAATTAAATCCGGCAAAGCCTGGACCGGCAGAGAAGACGCAACCGACAGCAGATGTTCAAAATTATTCTTAGCCGTGGTGAGCCTGCTGTACTTTCTGTTCCCTTTCCAGAACACAATTCTTCTCCCGGTATTCACTCAGCCAGCTATGCCAGTCGTCAGATCCGTACTCGATTTTGTCAATAATAGCCACTGCACTGGTATCAAATATCACGGTAGTTGTACCGTGAAGATAGCTGTCCGTAAATATACCTTCCCAGTCATAAACGCCCTGGATACCACAATTCAGGTAAAGGCGGATCATTTCATCTGAATCTACATGCCTGTCACCCACATAAAGCATACTCCCTTTGTAAGTGCTGTATTGAGGCTCGCGCAGGGCATGCCAGTCCCAGCCTTTACTGAGTTGGCTACTGATGCTGACTGGAAGTCCATCTCTCAGACGTGCCGCGATATCGGGCTGCTCTGCGAGCGGCAACCGGTGATTAGCGATAATCGCCCCGGTGTTCAGTTCACACCGGCAAACCAGTGGCAGTCCGGGATTTCTGTTTTTGAATAACGCATGATTGCTGGCTCCTTTAAAATTATCCGTAAACCAGCAGGCAGCGATGTTTCCGGACTCACCAGTTCCTTTGTATGCCACATCAAACTTATCAAAACGCTGTCTGGTTCCGTGAAAAAGCTGCATTGCCGGCACCTTCAGTCAGACCTTATTGAGTAGGAGGATCACATTGTTCTTAAATGTAGGAGCAGTATGCCGCCTGGCTACATGGAGGCGCCAGCGAATGTTAACTATTAAAATGAAGGCCAGTGGCGCCGTCGCCCGGCAAAGCCGGTAACGCAGCTACCAGATTCTGGTGTGAAAATGCCGAGCAGCGCGCAGGCATTCAATAAGGAGAGCATGAAAAACCTCGGGGCAGCCATCGAATGATGCCATCTACAGGGGTTAAAATAACCACCATCATTTCATAACAATACCTGCTGACTATGAAGATCTACGTCATCAAAATAGCAGTTCATGGAGTCAGTCCGATGGTCTGGCGTCGGCTGAGAATTGCTGCCGACACGTCACTGGCCGCGCTTCACTTCATTTTCCAGATAGTGCAGGGCTGGGGGGACGACCATCTCCATCAATTTCACATTTATGGCAAAGATTACGGTATCTCCTACGAAGGAGGCATCGGTTTTGTCGATAATCCGTTCCGGGTCGTGATTGATGATTTTGCTTTTGATGCTGGCGATCGCTTTACCTATGAATACAATTTCTTTGAGCACTGGCTTCATGACATTCGTGTTGAGGCCATTTATGAAAACTCTACGCTGAAAGCGCCGTTTTGTATAAGCGGCCATGGTATGCCCGGAGCCACAGCTGCGGATGAGTTCGATAAAACCCTGGCGTTTCTTGAAGCTATCGTTAATGCGGATGATGAAACAACGGTCGGCGAGATCCGCCCTTTTGCTGACGACCTGGATGCTGTCAGGTTCAACCGCCACAAAATCAACCGGCAACTGAGCAGGCTCGACCTTGCATCTCCGGTACTGGAGCCTGAAGTTATCTGGCTGGGCCGTCGTCGCTGACTGATGTCTATAAAGGTATACGTTTTCAGCATGCCTCTCAGATCCCCGAAAAAATGTCTATAAACCTCCCTAAATCAGTGTTTATGGATTATTCTTTAAATCTCTATGATGTTTAAAGACCTTCCGGAGGTTTTGCGTGCAATATGCCTACATCAGGGTAAGCTCGGCCGATCAGAATACGGCCCGTCAGGAAGAGGCATTGTCAAAGGCGGGTTTTCAGCCTGATAAAATTTGTGTTGAGCATGCCAGCGCGAAGGACACAAACCGCCCGGGGTTACAGGAACTCCTGGGGCAATTACGCCCTGGTGATACGCTTCTGGTTCATTCCATCGATCGCCTTTGCCGGAATATGTCGGATATGTGCGCTGTCACCACCCGGCTTCGTGACCAGGGCGTTACCCTTATTTTTCTGAAAGAGCAGCTGACGTTCAGCGCCGGCACAAACAATCCGATGCAGGAACTGCAGCTGCACATGATGTCGGCATTCAGCCAGTTTGAACGAGCCTTACTGAAGGAAAGGCAGGCCGACGGCATCGCCGCGAAAAAAGCACGGGGTGAAAAAACAGGGCGCCCCGGCGCCGATATCAAAAAGATCCAGGAAATTGACGCACTCAGAAGCAGAGGGGTCAGGCTCAGGATCGCCTGCGACCATGCGGGCCTTGGCGTTTCCACATATTATAAGCTTCGTCACCAGATGAACAACCAGTAGCCGGGAGATAGTCATCCACCACAGCAGGAGGCAATGATGCAACTGACGCTCCAGATAGTCATCACCGATGAATCAGGCTCCAGTCGAACGGAGGAACTGATGACAATCCAGAAATCAGGGGAGACCCGGAACGACATCGGATTATCGGTGTCAGAATCCAAGCTGTTGCTGAATACGGTCCAGCAGTCGGTGGTCCAGCTGCAGGCAGACGAATATACTCAACACCATATCCGGTGCCCTCACTGCCTTGCTGCGCGCAGAATCAAAGGCAAACAGAAAATACGGTACCGGACGCTGTTTGGCGTTATTCCGGTATCCGGGCTTCGGGTGTACCGGTGCCGTTGTGAAGAGAGTGATACAAAGACAGTCAGTTTGCTCAGCGACTGGGCCGGCGATTATTCTCACCCGGCACTGAAATATATTGAAACCCGCTGGGCCTCGATGATCTCCTATGAAATGACGACTCGTCTGCTGAAAGATATTCTGCCGGTGGGCCACAGCCTGAATGCCTCAACGGTGAGGAATCATTTATGCCAGGTGGCGCAGCGTCTTGACGCTGAGGCTGAAGCTCATTCAGGTTTTCTTTCCGGCTGCCCCCGCGACTGGGGGAACCTGCCCAGGCCAGGAAAACCGCTTGTGGTGGGTATAGATGGTGGTTATGTTCGCGATCGGGATGACAAAAAGCGTAATTTTGAAATTATTGCCGGGAAGTCTTTTTCCGTTGGTGCGCCTGCTGACACCCGCCGCTTCGGTTTTGTTCAGAAGGATGACTGTCATCCGGAACGCAGGCTCATGACCCACCTTTCAGCGCAGGGAATGCAGGCCAACCAGCAGATATTTTTTCTGTCCGACGGCGCGGATAATCTCAGGGACCTCCAGTTCGGTATGTACCCTGAGTCAACGCATGTGCTGGACTGGTTTCATATCACCATGAGGCTGAAGGTGCTCATGCAATATGCCCGGGGACTGCTGGTATCAGATCCAGAGGCGGGGAGTAAAGTTCTGGCACTGCTGGAAAGCATTAAACGATATCTCTGGCATGGCAATGTTGTCGCTGCGCTGGAACATATTGATAATTGCGTTATGTATTGCGATGACCCTGAACTCAGCTATCCTAGCCTGAAATCCCTGCAAAAACATCTGGATGAAATGTATACCTACATCCGGAATAATAAGATGATGATCCCAAACTACGGCGAAATGCGTCGGTACGGAGAGCCGGTATCAACCGCGTTTGTGGAATCCACGATCAATGAAGTGATCGCCAGACGAATGGCCAAAAAGCAGCAGATGCAGTGGAGCAGAAAAGGGGCTCATTATTTGTTACAGACCCGGACCGCCGTTTTGAATAACGAACTGCAGGATAAATTTGTCTGCTGGTATCCGGGTTTTCAAAGTGACGGGAAGGGACCAGCGATGGCAGCATAGCTCACGCTGCCCCAATATTTTTTATGCTCTCGGTCGTATGGAAGCTGGACCGCCTCGGTCGTGATCTTCGTCATCTCATTAATACAGTGCACGACCTGACCGCGAGGGGGACCGGTCTGAAAGTGCTGACCGGTCACGGGGCGACTATCGACACAACAACGGCCGCTGGCAAGCTTGTCTTCGGTATCTTTGCCGCACTGGCGGAGTTTGAGCGCGAACTGATTGCTGAAAGAACGACTGCAGGTCTGGCATCAGCAAGAGCCCGTGGGCGGAACGGCGGCCGACCTTATAAAATGACGCCAGTCAAACTGCGACTGGCAATGGCATCAATGGGACAATCAGAAACAAAGGTCAGTACGCTATGCCAGGAACTTGGGATAACCCGGCAAACTTTGTACAGGCATATTTCCCCTGTTGGTCAACTGCGGGCGGACGGGATCAAGCTGCTCAACCGTGGATAATTTGAACGGACGGAAAAATCTGGGGTTCCGGCGTAGTACCCCTATCACCTCCACATTTTTGCAACAGTGCCTTATAAATGGCAGCCTTATGTTTACTTGCCAAGATGGGCTACCATATGATGTTTTATACTGAGCAATATTAATATTATCTTTAATGGAAAAATTAAGCCCACTAAGTGACCCACTGCTATATGGCTCTATTGTGAAGACGCCTGAGGGTAAAAATTTATACATGGTTGTCCCTATGTCTATTATTGCAAGGTTGACAATATTATTCGTTTTATAAATTTGAGCGTTTAAAATCACACATCAAAGCAATTAGTCAGGATAAACAACAATACCCAGTGCTTCGAGAATCAGTTCTTGCTGCCAGGCTGCAATTTTGATACCTGATGTATCGACTTTGCGGGGATCTAAACCGTCGAGTTCGGCGTGGCATAAATTGGCACCCTGTAGGCTAAATTGCCCCCAGACATCTTCGGAAAAAACACCTCGACTTAAGTCTGACTCTTTCAGTGATGCACCCGCTAGGTTCGTTCCTATCCAGCGATTTTCAAACAACTCACATTTTTCTAAACAAACCCTCTCCATATTGGCATAGGAAAGATTACATCCAGAAATAAATGCTGAGCAAAAGTACATACGATTACTCACTTGATGGGCAAAGTTTGTTCGGGAAAAGTTGGCACCTTTTAAATCACACGCACGGAACTCTATACCGTAGCAATTGGCATTACTGAAGTTTGCCATCGCAAGTTGGCATTGTTGGAAACTTGCATCACGAAGATCTGCGACATCAAAGTGGCAGCCTTCGATATCACCCTGTTCAATGAACTTGCAGTTGACGAATGTCGTATCACGCAAGTTAGCACGTCGAAAGTCGCTGCGAATGAATGTGCAAGCGGTGAAGGTGAGATCACTTAAGTCTTTATGTGAAAAGTTGTGGTGCCGATATGTATGATTGTAGGTTTCCATGAGTACTCCTTGTTGAAAGGAGGGCTAGACTACCATTATACATATGCCAAGACATTAAAATAAAAGCCTGTTACATCAACACATTACAACCCCTCAATTTACCTGTTTTAAGTGGTCAAATTGGCGCGTAGAGCGCCTATCGCTCTTGCATTGGCACGCGGCCCTGTTGAAAAAAGTTATTCGCTTTAGATAGGGTTAGGAGAGCCGTGCTTCGCCGGTAAAAAATCGGACTATCCGACGCAGGGCGGACTCATCGGCGGAGAAGCAAACTTTGACTATATCTCCCTACACTTGGAAGAGGGCTAGACTGGCCCCATAGATCACCAGACACTTCGACTCTCTTAAAATAAGAGGTAGTCTTGGAACTATGTTTAATACCAGTCAGAACGATAAGATGGTTGAAGTGTTATCAGGACCTGAGCGGCGTCGGCGTCGTACACCGCAGGAAAAAATTGCCATTATTCAGCAGACTATGGAGCCCGGTATGACCGTGTCTCATGTCGCGCGCCTGCATGGCATCAATGCAAACCAGATATTCAAATGGCGCAAGCAATATTAAGACGGTTCACTGACGGCTGTTGCATCGGGCGAGGAAGTGGTGCCGGCCTCCGAACTCGCTGCCGCCAATAAGCAAATTCGCGAACTCCAGCGCCTTCTGGGCAAAAAGACGATGGAAGCCGAGATACTCAAAGAGGCCGTGGAGTTCGGCCGGGCAAAAAAATGGATTGCGCATGCGCCCTCGTTGCCTGGGAACGACGAATAAGCGACGTTTGCAGAAGTCTTGGCGTGTCGCGTGCGCAGTTGAGCATTCGGGTTCACCGGCCATCTGACTGACAGGATCGCAGACGGCAGCCCCGTTCTGACGATACCACCGTATTGTCCCGGATAAACATGGCGGTGGCTGACCTGCCGACGTATGGTTATCGCCGTGTGTGGGCGCTGCTGCGACGGGAGTCGGAGCGGGACGGCCTGCCTGTGGTTAATGCAAAGCGGGTGTATCGCATTATGAGAACGCATAATCTGCTTCTTGAACGTAAACCCGCTGATCCTTGCCGTAAGCGGGCCCATAAGGGGCGCGTAGCAGTAGCGGAAAGTAACCGGCGCTGGTGCTCAGATGGCTTTGAGTTCCGCTGTGATAATGGCGAAAAGCTGCGGGTGACCTTCGCGCAGGACTGCTGCGACAGGGAGATCATTGACTGGGCAGCGAGCACCGGAGGCTATGACAAAGAAACGGTGCAGGATGTCATGCTGGGTGCGGTGGAAAAACGCTTCGGAAGGCAGTTGCCAACAGTGCCGGCGTTCGCCCGGTTGCTGGGACTGGAGCCTTGTACGACAGCAGTGCGAAGCCCGGAAAGCAATGGCATAGCAGAAAGCTTCGTGATGACGATAAAACGGGACTACATCAGCATCATGCCGAAACCGGACAGCGAGGCAGCGGTGATGAATCTGGCGGTGGCGTTCAGTCATTACAACGAACATCATCCGCATAGTGCACTGGGATATCGCTCACCACGGGAATATATACGCAGGAAGTTATCGCAACCGTAAGAGAGCAAAAACGTCTGGATATATAGGGTCAAATCCACTGTAAATATATTACCAGTTCTTAATTACTGAATCTCCGATCCCTGCAATATGCTCGTTGAGTTCATTCATAGATGAATGAGTATTTGTAATATACAGGACTACTATACGAGATGGCTTGCCTCCGGGGCCCAACAGTGCAACGATGCCCCGAGATCCGTGATCACCTGCTCCTGTTTTATCCGCTATCATCCAGCCAGCTGGCAGTACAGAGCGGAACAGAGGCCCGCCGACTTTATCTTCCTGCATCCAGCTTATTAATTTTTTTCGAGATTTTTCTGTAAGTACACTTTCGTTTAACAATTTTTGTAGCGTTTGAGCCATCGCTGCCGGAGTGGTGGTATCACGCTCATCGCCAGGCTTCGCCTCATTAAGGCTGGGTTCGTGTCGATCAAGCCTTGTATAACTATCACCAGTGCTACGCAGAAAATGAGTTAATCCCTCCGGCCCGCCAATAGTTGATAGCAATAAATTTGCAGCAGTGTTATCACTGGTGGTAATGGCAGCATTGCATAACTCAGAAACCGTCATTCCATCTGCAATGTGCTGACTGGTTAGTGGAGAATAGTCGTCCAGGTCATGCTTATTATAGGTAATTCGGCGTTCAAGTTGTTCAAGCCCTTTATCAACACGTACTAATATTGCTCCACATAACAAAACTTTGAATGTGCTCATCATAGGAAAACGTTCTTCACGGCGATGACTACTCAGAACCTTCCCGGATAAAAAGTCTATTTCAGTAAAACCAACCCGACCTTTGATATGGTCTTCTGTGCTTTGTATTGTATCAGTAACATTGACTGGTGTAGATAATGCTGGAGTACACATTCCAGCCAGTAAAGAGATTATAATAAGGCGGATCTTTTTCATATTAATATCCTTTTTAAAATTAAGTTAAGTAATAATAGATAAATAATGAGTAAACAGGCTCTGTTCAGCCGGACTGTCGGTGTACCACCGGAGCACGTAAAGCATCCGGTGCAATCTTCAGCCGGGTAAGCACCGGACCGATAATCTGGCCGAAGACAGGCGCCGCCACTGAGCCACCAAAATGCTGTCCCGCTTTGGGATTGTTAATAACCACAACCAGTGCCACTTCAGGACGGCTCGCCGGCGCGACGCCTGCCGTATAGGTAATATGCCCCCCGTCATATTTTCCACCGGCACCTAACTTCTCTGCGGTTCCGGTTTTTATTGCCAGACGGTAGCCCGGTACAGCTGCCCTTACGCCACTTCCGCCGGGTAACACATCACTTTCCATCATTCTGATTACAGCATCGGCAAGCTTCGGGTCCGCCACCTGCTCACCGTACACCGGCGCGGATAACCGTGTAACGGATAACGGATGATAAACGCCACAGGCCCCGAGAGTGGCATAGGCTCTGGCTAACTGGAGCGGGGTTACCCGGAGGCCGTAGCCAAAAGCGAAGGTGGCGCGCTCAATATCAGCCCATCGATGGCGACTGAACGGAAAGTAACCAGTACTTTCACCGGGAAGGCCCAGCCCTGTCGGTTTTCCCAGCCCGAAGGATGAATACGTTTTTACCAGCGCATCCGAAGGCATCGCCAGGGCAATATGTGAAACTCCGGTATCACTGGATTTCTGAAGTATGCCGGTCGGCGTCAGCGCCGGCCAGTATCCCACGTCCCGGATAAGATGGCCGTCAACCCTGAACGGCCTTGTGTCAAGAAGCGTGCTGCTGCTGATAATATGGCGGCGCAGGCCTTCAAGAATGACGAAGGGTTTAACCGTTGAACCCGGCTCAAAGCTGTCATTAATCGCCACGTTACGCATTTCAGCGGAAGTGGCACCGGAAAAACGGTTGGGATTAAACGACGGATAGGATGCCATAGCCAGAATTTCGCCGGTGTTTACGCTGACAAGCACCGCAGCGCCTGACTGGGCGTGATGTTGCTCGACCCCCTCCCTTAACCGGCTGTAAACAATATACTGAAGCACACTGTCAATACTCAGCCTGATCGCCGGTGCAGTTTCCGGAGCGTCATACTGGATCACGCTGATGACGCCCCCCCTGGCGTTTTTGCGTATTTTTTTCACCCCGAAGTCCTTTCTCAGAACGGTGTTAAAGCTCTGCTCAATACCACTCAGCCCTCTATTTTCGGCACCGGTCACACCAATGAGCGAGGCTGATGCCTCACCCAGCGGATAGTAGCGATTTTCATTGTATTTCTGACTTATGCCCGGCAGATGCAGCTGTGACACGGCCCTGGACAATGACAGGGGCGACTTTTTCTTCAGAAACAGGAATTCCTTGTCCGAATTATCTTGAATAGTTCTGCGAAGTTCCTCAGGCGTGATATCCAGCAAGTCGGCCAGAAAAGCCCATCTGGCTTCCGCGAAGTCCGGATGAGCGGCAGCGATGCGTTTTGGATCAGCAATGATGTCACGTGCCGGCACGCTCATGGCGAGAACAACGCCGTAACGATCGGTCAGGGTTCCGCGCTGTGCTGGCAGTGCAAGTGTCCGTACGGATCGACGGTCAGCCGCATTTTCCAGGACAGCGTGGTCAAAAAGCTGAAGTCCGGTGAGCCTGGCAACCAGCACGATAAAGATTAATGCGATACCGGCAAGAAGAATATTATATCTGACGTTGCTGAATCCCTTCTCAGGTGATGACGGGCGAATACTTTGTTTATTTTTCATCGCGGAGTTTTTTATCATTTTCGCTGGAGTCTGCTCCCCTTGCAGCAGGCTGCCTTACAGAGCCTCATGCTGCAGGGGAGCAGAAAAAATCGACGCCAGAAGCGGTATATTCAGTGCAGGTGTAATTCTGCGTGGAACCGGGTTCTGGCGAAAACCGGCCATATTTCCGCTCACAGCGCCCGGTCTTTTGCTGAGTCAGATGCTGCCAGCCGACCCGTTATGAAGCCGGACTGACGCGTTCCCCGTGAGCTGCTTTTAACAGGAGCGGGATAAGGCTGTTCGTTTCACGCGTTAAGGTTGAGAACATATCCAGATCCACTTTTGTCACAGAGACAAAGATCCCCGTTTTCTCGCCGGGCACCAGAACCATATAACTCATAAAACCGCCGCCGCCGCCGGTTTTTTGGATCATTACCGGGGAGTCAACCGAAGGCCGGATAAAGACCCAGCCCATTCCCAGCCCCTGCGCTTTCCCGGCTAAATCCAGACCCGTAATGGATTTAAGTTGCTGTCTCTGTACATACATGGCCTGCTGAACGGCCCTGAGCGCTGGCTTATCAGAATGACGGATATTCAACAGATGCTGCATCCAGCTCGCCATGTCCCTTGCGGTGGAATACATCCCGCCGTTGCCGGCGGCTGCCGTCGTGTCCGTGCAGGGACCGGCAGGATCGATGCCAGAGCCTTCCATGAGCCGCTGACACTGAGCCCCGTCAGGCTGGGTGGTGGTGTCTTTCATACCCAGCGGGCCCGTCACATTTTCCCGCATAAGCTGCAGGTAGGGTTTTTTACCGGCAGCTTCCATAGCATCGGCCAGCAGATCGTATCCGACATTAGAGTACTGCGCCTGTTCCCACGGCGCGGTCAGGGTCGGCTTCTGATTCAGCCAGCGCCAGCGGGCAGGCCTGTCCGGCCAAGTGAACGGAGCTGCGCCGGCAGGAGCCTGGCCCGGGATAAGCCGCGGCAGCCCGCTGGTATGTGTGGCAAGCGAAAGCAGGGTAACGGGATTTCCATGGCTCACCTCAGGGACCGTCATCCCCGGGGGAGCATATTTCTGAAGCGGGTCGGTCAGCCCGAGCGCTCCCTTATCGGCAAGCTTAACCAGCAGCTCTGAGGCCAGAATTTTTGACATAGAGCCGACCCTAAGCAGCGAGTCGGGCGTAGGGCTGGTATGGTTGCCTTTAGCCGTTTCACCATAGGCGTGATACGTCACCTGACCATTCTGAATAATGGCCATGACCATAGCCGGAGGATTAGTGTCATGAAATATCTGTGCAGACTTCTCAGCAATTTGCTGCTCGGTGGTCAGCTGGCCAGCATTGACATAACTGGCGGCCAGCAGAGTGGCCACGGCCAGAAACAGTGATTTTCTCTTCATCCGGAATTACCTTAAAGATGTTTTTTAGCGAGCTGAGTACCGAAAGACTATTGAATGCTTTTGGATGTATTCAAAATGTTGTTTCGCAGGCAAACGCGAATGATACTCAGACAGAAATAAAAAGTTAAAATACGGTTTAATTAATATTCAGTGGCGCAATAAATTAATAACAAATATGGCTCACCGGTCAGGTGAGCGGGATTATGTTGATAATCCGGAATGCTGGCAAACAATAAGAATTTGTATTAATTTAAAGAAAATCTAAAGGATGTGCTATGCGAAAAAACCCTCCCCTGAAAGCCCTCAAATCTTTTGAAGCTGCCGCCAGGCACCTCAGCTTTACCCGGGCCGCGAAAGAGCTGTTCGTTACCCCAGCCGCCGTCAGCCAGCAAATAAGAATTCTTGAGGAGCGTCTGGGTATCACGCTTTTCAGACGACAGTCCCGCAGCCTGGAGCTCACAGAGGAAGCCGCGATCCTCTATGACGGACTGCACGAAGCGTTCCGGACTATAGAAAATATTTATCATCAGTTTGAAGGCGGGGAATATAAGGAAGTCCTGACGCTGGGCTGTGTAGGCACGTTTGCCCTTGGCTGGCTTGAGGCCAGGCTGGGGCGTTTCCAGACGCTTCACCCCCATGTGGATGTCCGTCTGCGTATTAACAATAATATCGTCAATATTGCTGCAGAGGGGCTCGATCTGGCTATCAGGTTTGGTACCGGGATATGGCCCTCAACCAATAATGAAAAAATATTCGACGCGCCGTTTGGCGTGCTGTGCGACCCAGAAATGGCCGGACGGCTTCGTGCACCCCGGGATTTGCTGAACGAAAGGCTGCTTCGTTCTTACCGGATGAATGAATGGGAAGACTGGTTTCGTGAGGCCGGGGAGGACGTCGCCGGCATCAGCGGTACGGTCTATGACTCGTCAGGACTGATGATCCAGACCGTCATACATACCGGCGGCGCGGCGCTGGTTCCCCTGAATATGTTTACACGGGAGCTCACATCCGGGCAGGTTGTGCAGCCCTTCGAAACGGTTGTCAATGCCGGCAGCTACTGGCTGACATATTCAAAATCCAGAATCATACGCCCCGTAGTCAGAACCTTCAGGGCCTGGCTTCTCAACGAAGCTCATAGTGATTAAACTATCGGTCAGACAAGTCTTTTATTGTACCACGGGAGAAAAATCCTTAACGTGCCTCCCCAGAATACACCATCAAACAGTCCGGTGAGCCCACCCATCAGCATGCAAAAACTCGCTGACGCCGCAAGACCGGGCTGCAGGAAGATGGCTGAAGTAAGAATGAATTTTGTACAAAAAGTAATAACAATCATTCCCAGCGTCAGCGGCGTCCCGGCCCTGATAACCCTGCCCGGGTTGCCTGAATCCTGCAGGGGAGGTTGTGATCCCCACATCCAGTAGCCGAGTGCTCCTCCCGCGAGTAATCCTGCGATCATCATGGTGAGACTTACCCCTGCCCTTTCTGTTTCAGTCATAATTCCGTAGCCTCCCCAGACAAGAAACACTACCGGGAGCAAAAAAAGCCGTCCGGTTTTCATTTCCCTGTCATAAAGGGCGGTAAAACCACGACGAAGTAAAAAAGCCAGCAGGAGCCAGACCCAGATCGGTACATGACTGAAAAATTCAGACAGGTTCATGGTTTTTCCTTTCCGTTTATTGATGATTACATTTAGCCGTAGAGAATTGCTCCAGCGTTTTACTTGATTGACCCCAGGTTATTTTCCTTTTTTTGTGCCCGGACGGAGGAGATTATTCAACCTGCGCTGTTGCCATGACTTAAGCCGATCGTGAATAACAAACACCCTCAGCCCCCTGAACATAACAAGGCTGCCCCATATGGCGGTCACAACGAGGGACCAGTAGCTTTCCGGAGTCAGCAGATAGTTGATAACCATCATTGCGGTACATGTCAGAAGAGCCGTTGCGAGTATCCGCCAGAACGTCATTTCCCGGGCAACCTGGGCTCTGGCATCACTGATACGTTCATCCAGCGCGTTGACGGCATCCCCGTCCTCTTCCGAGAGCTCAGATACGCTGACGTCAAGGCACTGTTGCAAATAGTCGGTGGTGATAAACTTATCATCCCCTTTTGCTGATGGAGCTGCACATGAACCCATTCAAAGGCCGGCATTTTCAGCGTGACATCATTCTGTGGGCCGTACGCTGGTACTGCAAATACGGCATCAGTTACCGTGAGCTGCAGGAGATGCTGGCTGAACGCGGAGTGAATGTCGATCACTCCACGATTTACCGCTGGGTTCAGCGTTATGCGCCTGAAATGGAAAAACGGCTGCGCTGGTACTGGCGTAACCCTTCCGATCTTTGCCCGTGGCACATGGATGAAACCTACGTGAAGGTCAATGGCCGCTGGGCGTATCTGTACCGGGCCGTCGACAGCCGGGGCCGCACTGTCGATTTTTATATCTCCTCCCGTCGTAACAGCAAAGCTGCATACCGGTTTCTGGGTAAAATCCTCAACAACGTGAAGAAGTGGCAGATCCCGCGATTCATCAACACGGATAAAGCGCCCGCCTATGGTCGCGCGCTTGCTCTGCTCAAACGCGAAGGCCGGTGCCCGTCTGACGTTGAACACCGACAGATTAAGTACCGGAACAACGTGATTGAATGCGATCATGGCAAACTGAAACGGATAATCGGCGCCACGCTGGGATTTAAATCCATGAAGACGGCTTACGCCACCATCAAAGGTATTGAGGTGATGCGTGCACTACGCAAAGGCCAGGCCTCAGCATTTTATTATGGTGATCCCCTGGGCGAAATGCGCCTGGTAAGCAGAGTTTTTGAAATGTAAGGCCTTTGAATAAGACAAAAGGCTGCCTCATCGCTAACTTTGCAACAGTGCCCTCGGCCCCTTCCGGCGTGAAGGCGGCATCGAGCGGGATTTCCTTGCAGCACACGCAGCAACTGGTGCTCGGTTCATTGGCGTTCATGGTGGTGTTCCTCCATTGGTTGACGAAGCCGACGAAGGCCGCCGCCGGCATCGGCCTGGCGAACAGGAAACCCTGCACCGTGTCGCAACCCGCCTGCCGCAACCACGCAAGGCAGTCGGGTGTTTCCACACCCTCGGCTACCACCTCCATTGTCGTTTTCAGAAGACGGCTGCACTGAACGTCAGAAGCCGACTGCACTATAGCAGCGGAGGGGTTGGATCCATCAGGCAACGACGGGCTGCTGCCGGCCATCAGCGGACGCAGGGAGGACTTTCCGCAACCGGCCGTTCGATGCGGCACCGATGGCCTTCGCGCAGGGGTAGTGAATCC
Organism: Enterobacter sp. ECC-249; assembly: GCF_043965265.1. Classification (NCBI taxonomy): domain Bacteria; kingdom Pseudomonadati; phylum Pseudomonadota; class Gammaproteobacteria; order Enterobacterales; family Enterobacteriaceae; genus Enterobacter; species Enterobacter sp. ECC-249. The sequence goes on along the minus strand of NZ_CP143661.1, from coordinate 17,973 downwards.
GCCAGGATTGACTTGCGCTGCCCTACCTCTCACTAGTGAGGGGCGGCAGCGCATCAAGCGGTGAGCGCACTCCGGCACCGCCAACTTTCAGCACATGCGTGTAAATCATCGTCGTAGAGACGTCGGAATGGCCGAGCAGATCCTGCACGGTTCGAATGTCGTAACCGCTGCGGAGCAAGGCCGTCGCGAACGAGTGGCGGAGGGTGTGCGGTGTGGCGGGCTTCGTGATGCCTGCTTGTTCTACGGCACGTTTGAAGGCGCGCTGAAAGGTCTGGTCATACATGTGATGGCGACGCACGACACCGCTCCGTGGATCGGTCGAATGCGTGTGCTGCGCAAAAACCCAGAACCACGGCCAGGAATGCCCGGCGCGCGGATACTTCCGCTCAAGGGCGTCGGGAAGCGCAACGCCGCTGCGGCCCTCGGCCTGGTCCTTCAGCCACCATGCCCGTGCACGCGACAGCTGCTCGCGCAGGCTGGGTGCCAAGCTCTCGGGTAACATCAAGGCCCGATCCTTGGAGCCCTTGCCCTCCCGCACGATGATCGTGCCGTGATCGAAATCCAGATCCTTGACCCGCAGTTGCAAACCCTCACTGATCCGCATGCCCGTTCCATACAGAAGCTGGGCGAACAAACGATGCTCGCCTTCCAGAAAACCGAGGATGCGAACCACTTCATCCGGGGTCAGCACCACCGGCAAGCGCCGCGACGGCCGAGGTCTTCCGATCTCCTGAAGCCAGGGCAGATCCGTGCACAGCACCTTGCCGTAGAAGAACAGCAAGGCCGCCAATGCCTGACGATGCGTGGAGACCGAAACCTTGCGCTCGTTCGCCAGCCAGGACAGAAATGCCTCGACTTCGCTGCTGCCCAAGGTTGCCGGGTGACGCACACCGTGGAAACGGATGAAGGCACGAACCCAGTGGACATAAGCCTGTTCGGTTCGTAAGCTGTAATGCAAGTAGCGTATGCGCTCACGCAACTGGTCCAGAACCTTGACCGAACGCAGCGGTGGTAACGGCGCAGTGGCGGTTTTCATGGCTTGTTATGACTGTTTTTTTGGGGTACAGTCTATGCCTCGGGCATCCAAGCAGCAAGCGCGTTACGCCGTGGGTCGATGTTTGATGTTATGGAGCAGCAACGATGTTACGCAGCAGGGCAGTCGCCCTAAAACAAAGTTAGCCATATGAACTCGGAATCAGTACGCATTTATCTCGTTGCTGCGATGGGAGCCAATCGGGTTATTGGCAATGGTCCTAATATCCCCTGGAAAATTCCGGGTGAGCAGAAGATTTTTCGCAGACTCACTGAGGGAAAAGTCGTTGTCATGGGGCGAAAGACCTTTGAGTCTATCGGCAAGCCTCTACCGAACCGTCACACATTGGTAATCTCACGCCAAGCTAACTACCGCGCCACTGGCTGCGTAGTTGTTTCAACGCTGTCGCACGCTATCGCTTTGGCATCCGAACTCGGCAATGAACTCTACGTCGCGGGCGGAGCTGAGATATACACTCTGGCACTACCTCACGCCCACGGCGTGTTTCTATCTGAGGTACATCAAACCTTCGAGGGTGACGCCTTCTTCCCAATGCTCAACGAAACAGAATTCGAGCTTGTCTCAACCGAAACCATTCAAGCTGTAATTCCGTACACCCACTCCGTTTATGCGCGTCGAAACGGCTAACCATTCCGTCAACGGGACGCCAAAATGCTGCGCATTTTGGTTCCCTCCGCTGCGCTCCGGCTCTCGTTACGTCCAACGTTAGCACCACTGAAACCCAGCTTTATTTAGCTCATGTTTATTCAAACGGCATTTAGCTTTTCAGGCGTTATTCAGTGCCTGTTTTGCCTTTTTTCCGGGCTTCGCCTGCATGGGCTGCGCAGGTTTTCAGTCTTTTTGGCCTCTAGCCCTTGCGTAGCAAGCGCAAGCAGCTATCGTTTTTGCAGTGCTGTGCCGCCTCGGTGGCGCAGCGTTTTTTCACGGTTAGCGCCCGTCGCCAAATTCAAGTTATCCGTTTTGGCTTCTGGTTCTAACATTTCGGTCAAGCCGACCCGCATTCTGCGGTCGGCTTACCTCGCCCGTTAGACATCATGAGGGAAGCGGTGACCATCGAAATTTCGAACCAACTATCAGAGGTGCTAAGCGTCATTGAGCGCCATCTGGAATCAACGTTGCTGGCCGTGCATTTGTACGGCTCCGCAGTGGATGGCGGCCTGAAGCCATACAGCGATATTGATTTGTTGGTTACTGTGGCCGTAAAGCTTGATGAAACGACGCGGCGAGCATTGCTCAATGACCTTATGGAGGCTTCGGCTTTCCCTGGCGAGAGCGAGACGCTCCGCGCTATAGAAGTCACCCTTGTCGTGCATGACGACATCATCCCGTGGCGTTATCCGGCTAAGCGCGAGCTGCAATTTGGAGAATGGCAGCGCAATGACATTCTTGCGGGTATCTTCGAGCCAGCCATGATCGACATTGATCTAGCTATCCTGCTTACAAAAGCAAGAGAACATAGCGTTGCCTTGGTAGGTCCGGCAGCGGAGGAATTCTTTGACCCGGTTCCTGAACAGGATCTATTCGAGGCGCTGAGGGAAACCTTGAAGCTATGGAACTCGCAGCCCGACTGGGCCGGCGATGAGCGAAATGTAGTGCTTACGTTGTCCCGCATTTGGTACAGCGCAATAACCGGCAAAATCGCGCCGAAGGATGTCGCTGCCGACTGGGCAATAAAACGCCTACCTGCCCAGTATCAGCCCGTCTTACTTGAAGCTAAGCAAGCTTATCTGGGACAAAAAGAAGATCACTTGGCCTCACGCGCAGATCACTTGGAAGAATTTATTCGCTTTGTGAAAGGCGAGATCATCAAGTCAGTTGGTAAATGATGTCTAACAATTCGTTCAAGCCGACCGCGCTACGCGCGGCGGCTTAACTCCGGCGTTGGGCGCACAATAAGGCTCCTTGCAGAGTTGCTTGAAAGTTGTTACGATTCAAATTCAATCATGAGATAGTCAGCAGATGAGCACTTCCAAGAACGCAGACAAGTAAGCCGCAGCAACCTTCATTTTTCGGTTGTTGCGGCGTTCTCATGAATCCTTTTGCTCTACGGGAGCGCCGCCAAATCCTTTGTTCAAGGAGATGGTTTCGTGAGCTCAAAAAACTTTAGTTGGCGGTACTCCCTTGCCGCCACGGTGTTGTTGTTATCACCGTTCGATTTATTGGCATCACTCGGCATGGACATGTACTTGCCAGCAGTGCCGTTTATGCCAAACGCGCTTGGTACGACAGCGAGCACAATTCAGCTTACGCTGACAACGTACTTGGTCATGATTGGTGCCGGTCAGCTCTTGTTTGGACCGCTATCGGACCGACTGGGGCGCCGCCCCGTTCTACTGGGAGGTGGCCTCGCCTACGTTGTGGCGTCAATGGGCCTCGCTCTTACGTCATCGGCTGAAGTCTTTCTGGGGCTTCGGATTCTTCAGGCTTGTGGTGCCTCGGCGTGCCTTGTTTCCACATTTGCAACAGTACGTGACATTTACGCAGGTCGCGAGGAAAGTAATGTCATTTACGGCATACTCGGATCCATGCTGGCCATGGTCCCGGCGGTAGGCCCATTGCTCGGAGCGCTCGTCGACATGTGGCTTGGGTGGCGGGCTATCTTTGCGTTTCTAGGTTTGGGCATGATCGCTGCATCTGCAGCAGCGTGGCGATTCTGGCCTGAAACCCGGGTGCAACGAGTTGCGGGCTTGCAATGGTCGCAGCTGCTACTCCCCGTTAAGTGCCTGAACTTCTGGTTGTACACGTTGTGTTACGCCGCTGGAATGGGTAGCTTCTTCGTCTTTTTCTCCATTGCGCCCGGACTAATGATGGGCAGGCAAGGTGTGTCTCAGCTTGGCTTCAGCCTGCTGTTCGCCACAGTGGCAATTGCCATGGTGTTTACGGCTCGTTTTATGGGGCGTGTGATACCCAAGTGGGGCAGCCCAAGTGTCTTGCGAATGGGAATGGGATGCCTGATAGCTGGAGCAGTATTGCTTGCCATCACCGAAATATGGGCTTTGCAGTCCGTGTTAGGCTTTATTGCTCCAATGTGGCTAGTGGGTATTGGTGTCGCCACAGCGGTATCTGTGGCGCCCAATGGCGCTCTTCGAGGATTCGACCATGTTGCTGGAACGGTCACGGCAGTCTACTTCTGCTTGGGCGGTGTACTGCTAGGAAGCATCGGAACGTTGATCATTTCGCTGTTGCCGCGCAACACGGCTTGGCCGGTTGTCGTGTACTGTTTGACCCTTGCAACAGTCGTGCTCGGTCTGTCTTGTGTTTCCCGAGTGAAGGGCTCTCGCGGCCAGGGGGAGCATGATGTGGTCGCGCTACAAAGTGCGGAAAGTACATCAAATCCCAATCGTTGAGAGAATGTGGCAAGCTATCGCCCAACAAATCGCTGCAGCCGACCCAAAACCGCTACGCGGTTTCGGTCGGCTGAGCTCAGGCGTTAAACATCATGAGGGAAGCGGTGATCGCCGAAGTATCGACTCAACTATCAGAGGTAGTTGGCGTCATCGAGCGCCATCTCGAACCGACGTTGCTGGCCGTACATTTGTACGGCTCCGCAGTGGATGGCGGCCTGAAGCCACACAGTGATATTGATTTGCTGGTTACGGTGACCGTAAGGCTTGATGAAACAACGCGGCGAGCTTTGATCAACGACCTTTTGGAAACTTCGGCTTCCCCTGGAGAGAGCGAGATTCTCCGCGCTGTAGAAGTCACCATTGTTGTGCACGACGACATCATTCCGTGGCGTTATCCAGCTAAGCGCGAACTGCAATTTGGAGAATGGCAGCGCAATGACATTCTTGCAGGTATCTTCGAGCCAGCCACGATCGACATTGATCTGGCTATCTTGCTGACAAAAGCAAGAGAACATAGCGTTGCCTTGGTAGGTCCAGCGGCGGAGGAACTCTTTGATCCGGTTCCTGAACAGGATCTATTTGAGGCGCTAAATGAAACCTTAACGCTATGGAACTCGCCGCCCGACTGGGCTGGCGATGAGCGAAATGTAGTGCTTACGTTGTCCCGCATTTGGTACAGCGCAGTAACCGGCAAAATCGCGCCGAAGGATGTCGCTGCCGACTGGGCAATGGAGCGCCTGCCGGCCCAGTATCAGCCCGTCATACTTGAAGCTAGACAGGCTTATCTTGGACAAGAAGAAGATCGCTTGGCCTCCCGCGCAGATCAGTTGGAAGAATTTGTTCACTACGTGAAAGGCGAGATCACCAAGGTAGTCGGCAAATAATGTCTAACAATTCGTTCAAGCCGACGCCGCTTCGCGGCGCGGCTTAACTCAAGCGTTAGTCGGACGCCTACGGCGCCGAGGAAAAAAGAAACCAAACCATTCTTGCTGCCAAAGAGAAAAACCCCTTACGGTGGCGTACTGGGAAAGTGCGTATCTACGACGCCTTGCCGGTCTCAATGTCATGCCGTCCTCTTTCGAAGGCTGCTTGATGCAAACCTCTCAAAAATCTGGCATAAACTATCTTGACATATTCCGATTGAACACCTTCCGAATATCAGCGGCTATCAGCGGGATCTCATCTTTTTTCGTGACGTAGGAGTGGGCATTCTGCTGCAGATGAAACTGGCAGCGTTGCCACAGAATTCCAGGGAAGACAGCATCGATTGCCGCGCGCAGTCCTGAGTGGTCATCACTGGTGATCATTCGCAGGCCGTGCATCCCTCGTCGTACGAGACCCTCGAGAAAGGAACGCCAGTTTACCTCTGCCTCACTGTTCGCGACTTCGGCGTCAAGAATATGCCGATTCCCGCTGTAATCAACGCCAATAGCCACTAGAAGCGCCTGCTTGACCACATGGGAACCGACGCGAACCGATTCATAGGTCGCATCAAGTACCAAGTATTGAATCTGTCCGACAGGCTGCGCCTTCCAAGACGTAATCTCTTCATCGAGCTCCTTTGCCAGCCTGCTGACCTGGGACGAGCTGACTTCGGTGCCACAAAGAATTTCGACGATATCCGAGACCCTGCGGGTACTTACTCCTTTGACATACATTTCGGCGATGGCGAGCTTGAGAGCACGCTCACTGCGCATGCCTTTCTCGATGCAGCTGGGATAAAACTCCATCCCGCGAACTTGTGGTACTTTCAAGAGGACTTTCCCGGTCGCAAGATTGAATATTGGATTATTTGGATTTACCAACAAACACTACTATTTAGCTACGAAAACTCAAGAGAAGTACACAAAACCTTTTGGAAGTGATGGAAGTTTAAGTCCTCTTGATTATAGTGTAGGTATTGGAACAGGTTTAGAATTAGGACATTTCCAGTTTATGTTTGGCTATGATTACCCTCTTAGTAACAGTTCGAAAGATCCAGACCTAAGTCAAGTACGCCAACACAACTTCAGAGCAAGTATAGCATATTCATTTAGAAAGCTAAAAAAATAAAACTAACCTAGGGCTTTGGATATTTTCAAGGCATCTGATAAAGACTTAACATCATGGGTGCGGAGATAATCTGCACCTTTTTTGTATGCATACATTTCTGCTGCAAGAGTTGGTGCTAAACGAGATTTCACATCGGTTCCAGTTATTTTACCTAAGAATGATTTCCGTGACACTGCAATCATTACTTGCAAATTAAAAGCTTCTTGAATTTCAGGGAAACGCTTCAAAACAAGAATAGATGTTTCTGGATTAGAGCCTAAAAAGAAGCCCATACCCGGATCAAGAATAATTCGTTCACGCTTTACACCAGCCTCAACTAAAGCAGCAATTCTTTCTTTAAAAAATTCCATCATGGAAGTAAAAACCTCTTCCGGATTCGTTTCAACTTTAGTAGCTGCACCAATTCGCTGAACGGAGTGCATCAACACAAGTTTGCAATCTGACTTTGCCAAGCCTGAATAAATCTCAGGATAAGGAAAACCTTGAATATCATTAATAAAATCAACCTTTTGTTCTATGCAAAAACTCTGAACCTCAGGTTTAAATGTATCAACAGAAATAGAAATGCCTTTTTCTTTTAAAGCCTTAATGACAGGTTTGAGTCTTTTGATTTCTTCCACAACGCCCACTTCAGTTGTATCAGGATTACTGGAAGCGGCTCCCAAATCAATCACATCTGCTCCATCTTCAACCAAATGCAGAGCATGCTCAATTGCCTTATCTGTATCTAAATAAAGTCCTCCATCGGAAAAACTATCGGTGGTTATATTTACGATTCCAAAAATCTTGCTCATATCATTTTGCTTTGATTACAAAAGTAGCATTTATCTTAATTGACTAATTATCACTTACGCAAATTGACACATTTTCCCTATCTTTGCAGCCTAATTTTTTTGTTTTAATTCATTATGAAAACTGATAGGAACTGTCATTTCGAGTTTTTCGCGGTTTTGGGTCAAAATTCGGTTTTTTCCCCGAACTACGACTGTTTTCGCACCCCGAACAACTAATCCAATCAGAATTTTCCGGCAACGCCGACTCCAAGAAGTGTAATTCCAGTCTATTTCTGCCGTCAACCCCTGATTCGCGTTAATGCGACAAAGCTCAAACACATAACTCCCCCACGAAGCCATATAAACTCCGATTTCGAGGTGTTATCCTGTTCCGCATAAACTTCGTTTTTGGGTATTATACCTACACCAAAGCAAGAAGATTATGGGTCCAAACTTCATTTGTATATTTTGCAAACAAATATCTGCCTGTCATATCTGTCGGAGTGTGGTGATACTCCTTTGCATTAAAAATGCGCTGATAAAAGGTAGTTCAGCAAAAGGCGAAACGCCAATAAATATATCTATAACCGGTTTCGCCCGTTGATTGGGTATCGCCGTGCTTCCGATATGTTCAATGGCTACGGCATGAGAACCGAAAAAATGGAGCAATTTTATTTTCTCTTCTTCAAAATTCTTTGTCCAATCCGGGTTATATTCCATAATTTCAATTTTCATGATAGTTTCGTCCTTGCCTCAAAAACCATGTTTGGTATTATACTCCATATCTCTCCGGTGCAGGAATAGCCTTTTCTGATGCACGGCTAACAGCTTCCCATTCTTCCCAGGTAGCCATCCGTGCTTTTAAGGTATCCATCGCCAAATCGTATACCATGCTGCCAAGGATAAGCCTCAAAGGCGGATTATTGCTGGCTACTAATTTCATAAGGGCTTCCGCTGCCAAGGAAGGATCACTATCGACCGAATCTTCGGAATACTGTTTCGCCAGCTCATCGCGCAGTGTACCGTATGAATCTAATGGATTGCTGTAACTCATCGAAGTGTATAAATCTGTCCAATATCCTCCTGGTTCCACCATAGTGAGTTTCACTCCGAAATGTTCCGCTTCTTTTGCTAAGGCTTCACTCATTCCTTCCAGCGCAAATTTACTTGCACTGTAAATACCAGACATCGGACCCGAGATAATAGCGCCAATGCTTGTAATCTGTATGATATGTCCAGAACGCTGCGACCTCAAATAGGGCATCACTGCCTGACAAACCCAAAGAGCTCCAAAAAAGTTTGTGTCCATTAGTTTCCGAGCATCGGATTCGTTTAGTTCTTCAATCATACCCATAGTCATGATACCCGCATTATTAACAACAATATCAAGCCTACCGAAATGTTTAACTGCTGTTTCAACCGTAGAAAAAACAGCCTCCCTATCTGTAACATCGAGGTTTAATGGCAGTAAGCTCTCTTGATATGTTTCTTCTAGCTTCGCCAAATTATCGATAGTCCTTGCAACTGCAACAACTTTATCCCCGGCTTTCAAGGCGGCGCATGTAAAAGCATAGCCAAGCCCCTTGCTTGCTCCGGTAATAAACCATACTCTTTTATTTTCGCTATTAGGTATCATAGATATTCTCCTTTAGGCTATTATAGAAAGATTATTATAAGCGAAATTAATACCGTTAAACGCCATGAGCCCGACAATTTTGAGCACTTTGTTTTGTACTCCCAGAAGCTCACCACTACAAATTATCATCAACCCGGTCCTTTTTTCAGTCCACTTGCGGTTTCATTGTTACTTTGTCATAGCGTCGTGTCAGAATGCGGCAGAGAACAGCGTTTACTATCAACGCAACACCAGACCAGAAAAACCATGTATTAACACCTATAACCTCAACAACCGGACCTGCAACAAGTAAGCCTATCGGCATAGAAAGAGTCATGGCGGTCATCAAAAGGGAAAACACCTTGCCCATCATTTCAGGGGCAATGCTTTCTTGAACATAAGCCATAACAGGAACATTCATAAATGGGCACTGTTGCAAAGTTAGCGATGAGGCAGCCTTTTGTCTTATTCAAAGGCCTTACATTTCAAAAACTCTGCTTACCAGGCGCATTTCGCCCAGGGGATCACCATAATAAAATGCTGAGGCCTGGCCTTTGCGTAGTGCACGCATCACCTCAATACCTTTGATGGTGGCGTAAGCCGTCTTCATGGATTTAAATCCCAGCGTGGCGCCGATTATCCGTTTCAGTTTGCCATGATCGCATTCAATCACGTTGTTCCGGTACTTAATCTGTCGGTGTTCAACGTCAGACGGGCACCGGCCTTCGCGTTTGAGCAGAGCAAGCGCGCGACCATAGGCGGGCGCTTTATCCGTGTTGATGAATCGCGGGATCTGCCACTTCTTCACGTTGTTGAGGATTTTACCCAGAAACCGGTATGCAGCTTTGCTGTTACGACGGGAGGAGATATAAAAATCGACAGTGCGGCCCCGGCTGTCGACGGCCCGGTACAGATACGCCCAGCGGCCATTGACCTTCACGTAGGTTTCATCCATGTGCCACGGGCAAAGATCGGAAGGGTTACGCCAGTACCAGCGCAGCCGTTTTTCCATTTCAGGCGCATAACGCTGAACCCAGCGGTAAATCGTGGAGTGATCGACATTCACTCCGCGTTCAGCCAGCATCTCCTGCAGCTCACGGTAACTGATGCCGTATTTGCAGTACCAGCGTACGGCCCACAGAATGATGTCACGCTGAAAATGCCGGCCTTTGAATGGGTTCATGTGCAGCTCCATCAGCAAAAGGGGATGATAAGTTTATCACCACCGACTATTTGCAACAGTGCCTGAAAAAGCCCGTAGCGGGCTGCTACGGGCGTCTGACGCGGTGGAAAGGGGGAGGGGATGTTGTCTACATGGCTCTGCTGTAGTGAGTGGGTTGCGCTCCGGCAGCGGTCCTGATCAATCGTCACCCTTTCTCGGTCCTTCAACGTTCCTGACAACGAGCCTCCTTTTCGCCAATCCATCGACAATCACCGCGAGTCCCTGCTCGAACGCTGCGTCCGGACCGGCTTCGTCGAAGGCGTCTATCGCGGCCCGCAACAGCGGCGAGAGCGGAGCCTGTTCAACGGTGCCGCCGCGCTCGCCGGCATCGCTGTCGCCGGCCTGCTCCTCAAGCACGGCCCCAACAGTGAAGTAGCTGATTGTCATCAGCGCATTGACGGCGTCCCCGGCCGAAAAACCCGCCTCGCAGAGGAAGCGAAGCTGCGCGTCGGCCGTTTCCATCTGCGGTGCGCCCGGTCGCGTGCCGGCATGGATGCGCGCGCCATCGCGGTAGGCGAGCAGCGCCTGCCTGAAGCTGCGGGCATTCCCGATCAGAAATGAGCGCCAGTCGTCGTCGGCTCTCGGCACCGAATGCGTATGATTCTCCGCCAGCATGGCTTCGGCCAGTGCGTCGAGCAGCGCCCGCTTGTTCCTGAAGTGCCAGTAAAGCGCCGGCTGCTGAACCCCCAACCGTTCCGCCAGTTTGCGTGTCGTCAGACCGTCTACGCCGACCTCGTTCAACAGGTCCAGGGCGGCACGGATCACTGTATTCGGCTGCAACTTTGTCATGCTTGACACTTTATCACTGATAAACATAATATGTCCACCAACTTATCAGTGATAAAGAATCCGCGCGTTCAATCGGACCAGCGGAGGCTGGTCCGGAGGCCAGACGTGAAACCCAACAGACCCCTGATCGTAATTCTGAGCACTGTCGCGCTCGACGCTGTCGGCATCGGCCTGATTATGCCGGTGCTGCCGGGCCTCCTGCGCGATCTGGTTCACTCGAACGACGTCACCGCCCACTATGGCATTCTGCTGGCGCTGTATGCGTTGATGCAATTTGCCTGCGCACCTGTGCTGGGCGCGCTGTCGGATCGTTTCGGGCGGCGGCCGGTCTTGCTCGTCTCGCTGGCCGGCGCTGCTGTCGACTACGCCATCATGGCGACGGCGCCTTTCCTTTGGGTTCTCTATATCGGGCGGATCGTGGCCGGCATCACCGGGGCGACTGGGGCGGTAGCCGGCGCTTATATTGCCGATATCACTGATGGCGATGAGCGCGCGCGGCACTTCGGCTTCATGAGCGCCTGTTTCGGGTTCGGGATGGTCGCGGGACCTGTGCTCGGTGGGCTGATGGGCGGTTTCTCCCCCCACGCTCCGTTCTTCGCCGCGGCAGCCTTGAACGGCCTCAATTTCCTGACGGGCTGTTTCCTTTTGCCGGAGTCGCACAAAGGCGAACGCCGGCCGTTACGCCGGGAGGCTCTCAACCCGCTCGCTTCGTTCCGGTGGGCCCGGGGCATGACCGTCGTCGCCGCCCTGATGGCGGTCTTCTTCATCATGCAACTTGTCGGACAGGTGCCGGCCGCGCTTTGGGTCATTTTCGGCGAGGATCGCTTTCACTGGGACGCGACCACGATCGGCATTTCGCTTGCCGCATTTGGCATTCTGCATTCACTCGCCCAGGCAATGATCACCGGCCCTGTAGCCGCCCGGCTCGGCGAAAGGCGGGCACTCATGCTCGGAATGATTGCCGACGGCACAGGCTACATCCTGCTTGCCTTCGCGACACGGGGATGGATGGCGTTCCCGATCATGGTCCTGCTTGCTTCGGGTGGCATCGGAATGCCGGCGCTGCAAGCAATGTTGTCCAGGCAGGTGGATGAGGAACGTCAGGGGCAGCTGCAAGGCTCACTGGCGGCGCTCACCAGCCTGACCTCGATCGTCGGCCCCCTCCTCTTCACGGCGATCTATGCGGCTTCTATAACAACGTGGAACGGGTGGGCATGGATTGCAGGCGCTGCCCTCTACTTGCTCTGCCTGCCGGCGCTGCGTCGCGGGCTTTGGAGCGGCGCAGGGCAACGAGCCGATCGCTGATCGTGGAAACGATAGGCCTATGCCATGCGGGTCAAGGCGACTTCCGGCAAGCTATACGCGCCCTAGGAGTGCGGTTGGAACGTTGGCCCAGCCAGATACTCCCGATCACGAGCAGGACGCCGATGATTTGAAGCGCACTCAGCGTCTGATCCAAGAACAACCATCCTAGCAACACGGCGGTCCCCGGGCTGAGAAAGCCCAGTAAGGAAACAACTGTAGGTTCGAGTCGCGAGATCCCCCGGAACCAAAGGAAGTAGGTTAAACCCGCTCCGATCAGGCCGAGCCACGCCAGGCCGAGAACATTGGTTCCTGTAGGCATCGGGATTGGCGGATCAAACACTAAAGCTACTGGAACGAGCAGAAGTCCTCCGGCCGCCAGTTGCCAGGCGGTAAAGGTGAGCAGAGGCACGGGAGGTTGCCACTTGCGGGTCAGCACGGTTCCGAACGCCATGGAAACCGCCCCCGCCAGGCCCGCTGCGACGCCGACAGGATCTAGCGCTGCGTTTGGTGTCAACACCAACAGCGCCACGCCCGCAGTTCCGCAAATAGCCCCCAGGACCGCCATCAATCGTATCGGGCTACCTAGCAGAGCGGCAGAGATGAACACGACCATCAGCGGCTGCACAGCGCCTACCGTCGCCGCGACCCCGCCCGGCAGGCGGTAGACCGAAATAAACAACAAGCTCCAGAATAGCGAAATATTAAGTGCGCCGAGGATGAAGATGCGCATCCACCAGATTCCCGTTGGAATCTGTCGGACGATCATCACGAGCAATAAACCCGCCGGCAACGCCCGCAGCATCGCGACCGTCATCGGTGAGAAGTTCGGCAGGTATTGGGTGGTGACAATGTAGGTGCTGCCCCAAATGGCAGGTGCTATCGCTGTGAACAATAAATCGGGCGTGCGTAATGACATGCGATTACAAGACCTCCGCTACGGCGATGGGTTTTTGAGAGTTGCAGGCGCCGCGATGACCGCACCCTGACTTGGACTGGCCCTGCCTCGCACCAATCCACCTGCGGCTATGGCCGCGATCATGCGAGGCCCGAAAATTACACGACCTGTACACGTCCGCCGAACCCGGAACGCAACAGAGCTTCGTGGGCATCCCGATCCGGGTCGTAGCAGCAGTCCTGGACCAAACGCACGTCGTAGTCCGCATCACTAGCCCAGGCGACGCTTGAAAGAACAACGCCGGTGGTGCTTATCCCGGCCATGACAAGCGTGCTTACGCCGCGCGTCCGAAGGTCGGCGTCGAGCGCCGTGCCATAAAAGACGCTGGCTCGCGGACATGCATAGAAAAGGTCGCCCCGTTCGATCGCAAGCCCTTCGACGGGCAGACCGGTGCGAAATCGTCCGCTCGGGAGATACGGTGAGATTTGGCGATTCGTCGCCGGCGGCGCATGTTCATACTCTTCGCCGAGCGAAAAGTTGGGGAACAGCACGGGCCGGCCGCGCAAGGCGTGCTGGCAGCCGTGCAGACCCTGCGTGAGATGAACGCCGACAACCTGCGCAAGGTGCCGGCCGATGCACCCACGGCCTTCATCAAGCCGCGCTGGAAGCCGCTGGTGATCACCCCGGAAGGCCTCGACCGGAAATTCTACGAAATCTGCGCCCTGTCCGAGCTGAAGAACGCCCTGCGCTCCGGCGACATCTGGGTCAAGGGCTCGCGGCAGTTCCGCGACTTCGACGACTACCTGCTGCCGGCCGAGAAGTTCGCCGCACTCAAGCGCGAGCAGGCCCTGCCCCTGGCGATCAACCCGAACAGCGACCAGTACCTGGAAGAGCGTTTGCAGCTGCTGGACGAGCAGTTGGCCACCGTCACCCGCCTGGCCAAGGACAACGAGCTGCCCGATGCCATCCTCACCGAGTCAGGGCTGAAAATCACCCCGCTGGATGCGGCGGTGCCGGATCGGGCGCAGGCGCTGATCGACCAAACCAGCCAGTTACTGCCGCGCATCAAGATCACCGAACTGCTGATGGACGTGGACGACTGGACGGGCTTCAGCCGCCACTTCACCCACTTGAAGGACGGGGCCGAGGCCAAAGACAGGACGTTGCTGCTGTCCGCAATCCTCGGTGATGCGATCAACCTCGGGCTGACCAAGATGGCCGAGTCGAGCCCCGGCCTGACCTACGCCAAGCTGTCCTGGCTGCAAGCCTGGCACATCCGCGACGAAACCTATTCGGCGGCCTTGGCCGAGCTGGTCAACCACCAGTATCGCCACGCCTTTGCCGCCCACTGGGGCGACGGCACGACCTCATCCTCCGATGGCCAGCGCTTCCGCGCGGGTGGCCGGGGCGAGAGCACCGGGCACGTCAACCCGAAGTACGGTAGCGAGCCGGGACGGCTGTTCTATACCCATATCTCCGACCAGTACGCGCCGTTCAGCACCCGCGTGGTGAATGTCGGCGTCCGCGATTCCACCTATGTGCTCGACGGCCTGCTGTACCACGAGTCCGACCTGCGGATCGAGGAGCACTACACCGACACGGCCGGCTTCACCGATCACGTCTTTGCCCTGATGCACCTGCTAGGCTTCCGCTTCGCGCCGCGCATCCGCGACCTCGGCGAAACCAAGCTGTACGTGCCGCAGGGCGTGCAAGCCTACCCGACGTTGCGCCCGCTGATCGGCGGCACCCTGAACATCAAGCACGTGCGTGCCCACTGGGACGACATCCTGCGCCTGGCCAGCTCGATCAAGCAGGGCACCGTCACCGCCTCGCTGATGCTGCGCAAGCTCGGCAGCTACCCGCGCCAGAACGGACTGGCCGTGGCCCTGCGCGAGCTGGGCCGGATCGAGCGCACGCTGTTCATCCTGGACTGGCTGCAAAGTGTTGAACTGCGCCGCCGCGTGCATGCCGGCCTGAACAAAGGTGAGGCGCGCAACTCGCTGGCCAGGGCGGTGTTCTTCAACCGCCTTGGGGAAATCAGGGATCGGAGCTTCGAGCAGCAGCGCTACCGGGCCAGCGGCCTCAACCTGGTGACGGCGGCTATCGTGCTGTGGAACACGGTGTACCTGGAACGCGCCACCCAGGGGTTGGTCGAGGCCGGCAAGCCGGTGGACGGCGAGCTGCTGCAATTCCTGTCGCCGCTGGGCTGGGAGCACATCAACCTAACCGGCGATTACGTCTGGCGGCAGAGCCGCAGACTGGAAGACGGGAAGTTTCGGCCCTTACGGATGCCCGGAAAACCTTAGCGTACGATTTTTTCCGAATTCTGCGGGCTCCCCCAATTGAACTTGAACAAACCCTGTGCCAGCTTCCCCCCCGCCGAGCAGCCTGGATCCCTGCAGGAACAATTCATCGCGCCATGATGCGTGGTGTGCTGGCCTATCGTTCCCTCTACTTTTCAACCACGCTTCCGTTATCTCTACTGCCACTGCAAATAGTCGAGGTTAATCCCCTGTTTTTTGAAGTCATAGAACGAATGGCATTCTGGCCATGGGGAATGCTGGCAGAGCAACAGGCCAGTCTCATTAACGTTTTCTGTGAAGAAATACAGACTGCACGCACAGAAAACTGGACATTACAGCTCCCCTCAGACGCTCGCCTGAACTTATGGCTGGATGGAGTACGTACGGGCGAATTACCCCCACGCCTTGGCCAGTTGTCCCAACAGATTGGTGCATCTGAGCGCACGATAAGCCGGGTCTTTATCAGAGATACCGGAATGAATTATCAGAACTGGCGGCAGCAGTGGAGGCTGCTAAAGGCAATGGAAATGCTGTGTGACGGATGGCAGTTAAGCTATGTGGCGCAACAGCTGGAATTTGTCAGCGACAGTGCATTCATCACGTTTTTTCGACAGCATACAGGTACGACTCCAGCACGTTATTCACTTAAGAATATTGCTGAAAAAAGTCCCCGCTGACGGTGATAAATCAATAAAAAAACAATATCCTAAGTTTTTGTATTTTCTATTAAGGTCGATTTTTGACCTCAACGTACAATAATTTTCGATATCCAAACTGGCCCCAATAAATGCGCCGAAGGCGCATGAAGGCGCCCTCTGTCGCTGAATACTGCACCTCCGTAAATGGCGCCGTAGCCCGGCGCAGCCGGTATCAGTTTTGATAGGTTCCACCAATCCATCACTTCGCCCTGCTAAGCCATAACCCGCAGACAGGCGGCACAGGAAATGATGTGCGCCGTCGGAGTGGTCACGACAAGGCTTCGCCGCAGTCGGGGCGTATCTCCGCGTTAGCGGGCCGTTAGGACCGCTTACGGGCGTGTTGCACAGGGTCTGCCGGAGGTGTGAATTAAAGCGGCTCGGGTTCTAGTTACAACATCCATCATTAAAAGCGATGTTGTTCCGGGCCTTCGGCCCGGGCGGCGGCGCTTTTCAGTGGTGGGTTTTTTGTGGGGAGCTGAGGATCCTAGGAGTAAGTGGTCGACTGTTGCTGTTGTAACGTTCTGAACCCTGCCCGCCATTTTTGGCGGGTGCTAACTCTAGGCGCAAAGCGCCTGAACCGAACCGGCGCGGACTTTGTCCGCTGCAAGGGCGGGCGTTATACACATGTCCACAGGACAGGTGGCGAATAGGTTTTATTTTTAAATGTAAGTAATGACTGAAGTTTAAAAGATAGGAGATCAGAAGTTTAAAAGGATCATCGCGGTTTGTAGAAATTCCTTATTGTGGTTTAAAAAGCATCCATCCAGTAGCTTATCACTTTAGCCTCTTGTGGTTTATGTGGATAACTGGATGAAAACCTAAAAGCGGTGAAATATTGGGCGTTCGGTCACAGAAATATGCGGGCAACAAAAGAAGAATTTTGGTTAAGTTTAGAAAACCCGGCATCAGCAGGACATGTTTGTCATTCAGGTCCCCGACGGGGGCCTGAAACAGGGGCTGAAGAAGGTTAACACGGCAATAAAAGCCGAAAAGTGGGCAGGCGTAAACCGATGCCAGGGCACCAGATTCAAAAAGGCAGCGTATTAGCTGGCGTTAGGTTGTGACCAGCAATGCATCACCAAGTCGTGCGTAATGGCCACGCGAAAGCTTCATTCGCTCCGAGACACGGCGTTCTATCTCTGCCCGAACCGCATCAAGATTACCGAAGAAGCGGCCTTTCCTGATTTCTTTTTGGATTTGCTGGCGAACCAGCAGCTCGATCTCTTTGCGCGTTCGCGGAGCGTCCTTACGCGCCCTGTGACGTTTCATGCCGTGTTCATAGCGTGACTTGTGGTACTGACGGAAGCGTTCACGAACGAATGACCAGGCCGCACTGATAAGTTCATCAGCACCGGCGCGAGGAAGCCCTTTCTTCTCACGCTGCTTATTTTCCCACTCAATACGGCTGCGGCGCGCAGCAGCAACGGCTTCTTCAGACACCCCAAGCACCTGCCACATCAACGGTGTGAAAGTGATGTCTGTGGGGATATTACAGCCAATTTCTTTATCGTATTCGGTGTTATAGGTAATGAGGTTCAGCTGAGCGAGAAACTTCAGGGCACCCGTCAGACGGGTGATCGACAGACGTTTTTTTTCTGTGGCCAGTCCGCAGCGAATGCTCATGGTAGTGAGCGATGAACCAACGCGATTAGCAAGGGGATTAAAATAGTGACACATTGCCTGTACGGATGCTTCCAGTGCCCGTATGCGTAACACTGGCGGGCGCTTTTTGCGCTCACCACGGGCGATCAGCATAGCAACCAGTGCCTGGAACTCTGCACGCTCAGTGAAGCCAACAGCTTTCTCGCGAATTTTTTCACAGAACGGAAGGGTTTTCTTTCCCTTTTCAGGAATGAAAACTGGATTCGGATTTTTTACCTGACGGTAAAGTGTAGTGGTTTCGGAATTCTGCTTACTCAC